>NZ_JBIAXT010000010.1:0-235604 GCF_042896945.1 Streptomyces sp. NPDC001222 | reverse complement strand
AACGCTCGGCTGGGAAACCCCAGCCGAGCGCCTGCATAAACTGCTCGCGGCCTGATCAACACGACCACGTGTTGCGACGACCCCTAGAAAGCACCGTGCCGACGGGGCCTTGGAGCGCGTGAGGCCTAGGGTCTGTCGTCCAACTCGCGTCGTCGCCCGGAGGGCGGCCCTGCGGCGTCAGGTGCGTGCTCTGGGGGTGCCCCCTGTTCGAAGAGTTCGGGGGAGTGCCGGGCGGAAGCCCTCGTTCTGGAGGTACGTGGGGTTTCGCCCGGTGCGGCGGTGGGGGCACGGCCCGCGCGAGCGAAGCCGAGCGTGGAGGAGCGTGCATGACATCGCGGGGCAGGCGGGAGTTTGACGACACCCCCTAGAGAGTCATCTCGGCGATCTGCAGCTGCTGGATCTGGCTGGTGCCCTCGATGATCTCCTGCACCTTGGCGTCCCGCAGATGCCGCTGCACCGGGAAGTCCGGCCCGATGCCGTTGGCGCCGTGCAGCTGGACGGCGTCGTTGGCGGCGGCGAAGCCGGCGCGGGAGGCGACGTACTTCGCGATCAGGGTCTGGCGGATCGCGTCCTTGTGGTTGCGGGCCCGCAGGACGCCGGCCTGGCGGCACAGCAGCCGCGCCGCCTCGACCGAGGAGATCATGTCCGTGAGCATCCGGCGCACCAGCTGGTGGTCCCGGAGCGGCACGCCGAACTGGGTGCGCTCACGGGTGTACTCCAGGCTCGCGGTGAGACACGCCTGGGCGAGGCCCACCGAGCCGTAGGCCGTGCTGTAGCGGCCGTAGTCGAGGGAGCCGGTGGCGAGCAGATCGAAGGTGAGCCGGCCGCGGCTGATCAGATGCGACTCCGGCACGACACAGCCGTCGAAGGTCAGCTCCGCCAGCTCGGAGGCGCGCAGGCCGAGCAGGCCGGAGATCGGCTCGGTGCGGAAGCCGTCCGTGCCGCGCTCCACCACGAAGGCCGCCGGCTCACTCTCCAGCCGGGCGAAGACCAGGAAGATCCCGGCACGCTGCCCGAAACTCATCCATTTCTTGCGGCCGTTCAGGACGAATCCCGCCCCGGTGCGCTCGGCGGTCATCGACCCGTTGCGCGCGTCGCTGCCGGCCTCGGGCTCGGTCAGGGCGAAGGCGCCGACCGTCTCCCCGGTGCCGATGCGCGGCACCCAGCGGTCGGCCTGCTCCCTGGTGCCCCACTTCAGGATCGCGTGCGCGACCATGCCCTGCACGGCCACGAGGTTGCGGATGTTGCCGCAGCCCCGGCCGAGTTCCTCGCTGAGCAGGCCGTAGGTCTCCACGTCCATGCCGCTGCCGCCCGCCTCCGTCGGCAGCGTCGGCACCAGGAGGCGGGACTTGCCGAGGAGTTCGACGATCGAGTCCGTGAGTCTCTGCTCCCGGTCCCAGCGGTCCGCCTCGGGTACGAGGTGGTCGTCGACGAAAGCCGCGAAGGACGCCCGGTCCTCCCGCTGCTGCGGCGAAAGTCCGTACAGCACCGTGTCCACCTCACATCTCCCGTGTGACCGCGTCGGGCCAGCGTGCCGGATCGCTGCCGTGCTGACTGAGGAACGCGTGGACCAGCCGCTCCAGGCCGAACCCCACACATCCGCTGGCTATCGAGCCGCCGCCCGGGCCCGTGATGCCGAAGGAGTCCCCGAAGAAGTTGCCGTGCAGATTGAACGAACCCACGGCGATCGACCGGTCGGCGGAGACCGGCAGGAGCAGCTCGAACTTCAGCTCCATCATGCGCTGGGAGAGGATCTTGCCCGCGGTGTCGGCGTTGGTGAAGAAGTGGTCGCTCGCGACCTCGCACCGGCCCGCCAGGTCCAGCTCCTCCATCAACGAGAACGCCTGCTGCATCACGCTGGTGCGGCACTCCGCGGCGAACTCCGGGGAGCCCATGAAGACGAACTCCCGGATGGTGAAGTCCCACAGCCGCTCCAGGCTGGTGTGGTAGCGGGACTCGTAGCGGAACGCCTTGCCGCGCGCCGTGACGACCATGTCGCCGTCGATCCGCCGCCCCTGGAACTGGTGGAAGCTGTGGTAGCACATCGTCGGCGGCAGGCAGTAGGTGTGGTCGGAGCAGTGCTCGAACAGGTCGTCCGGCAGGCGCTGTTCGACGGTGTAGCGCTCGACGAAGGACTGGTAGACGTCCAGGTCGTTGTGGAGCCGGGTGACGAACATCGGGAACTGCGGGAAGGAGCCGAAGTAGCCGAACCGGTCCAGCACGCTCGTCGGCAGCAGCGTCGGATACTGGTACTCACGGGCCGACTCAAGGCTCAGCGCGATGGCCCGCAGCCGCTTGTCCAGCCAGGCGAAGAGAGAGATCAGCGGCTCGCCGAAGCCGACCTGGCCCTCCCCGGAGACCACCACGGTGCCCTGCTCCACCAGCTCCGGGAACGTGTCGGCGAACGTGTCCCGCTGCACCGGGGACTCCCAGACGACCCGGGGTGCCAGCGGGCGCTGGGGCAGGATCTGCTCGGCCACCACGCGGTTCACCTTTGCCGCGACCTCCGCGGAATCCGCGCCCGCGGTGGAATACAGGGTGAGTTCGACGCCTGTCACGGATCCCGCTTCACGAGTCAGCTCGAATTCCGCGATCGAGCTGGACACGAAGAAGATCCGTTTCATCAGCTCGGGGGCGAGGGATTCCGGAACCCCGTGTGAAAGGCGCACATGTACGGTAGGCATCGAAGGGCCCTTCCCGTTGTCGACTCCTTCAGGCACCGATTTTCAGACGGTGGCCAGTTTTCGGGACACCAGCTCGTCGATCCGGTCGATCGTCCGGAAATTGTCGAACTGCAGATCCTCACCGGTGATGGAAACGCCGAACTCCTGCTCGACGAAGAGCACCAACTGCATCACGAACATCGAACGCACAAGACCGCGCTCGAAGATGTCCTCGTCGTCGCCGACGGTCGACTCCGAGATGTTGTCGAGAATGAACTCGCGAATGGCTTCCTTGTTACCGGCGCTGTCGGCCATGGTGCCCCGTCCTCCCCTTCAGCCGCGCTTCGCGGCCTGGTAGCTGAAGAATCCCTGTCCGCTCTTACGGCCGTGCAGGCCGGCGTCCACCAGCTTGGTCAGCAGCGGGCAGGGGCGGTACTTGCTGTCCTTGAACTCGTCGTACAGCACCTCGATGGAGAGCAGCACGGTGTCGAGGCCGATCAGATCGGCGGTCTCCAGCGGCCCCATGGTGTGGCCGAAGCACTCCACGAACAGCCGGTCCGTGTCGGCGGCCGACGCGACGCCCTCGTGCACCAGATACGCGGCCTCGTTGACGGTCAGCATCATGACCCGGTTGGTCACGAACCCCGGGCTGTCGTTCACCACGATGCTCTTCTTGCCCATCGAGGACAGGAACTCGCGTGCGGTGTCCACCGTGGATGCGGAGGTGTGGAAGGCCCGGATCACCTCAACCGTGGGCTTCAGCGGGACCGGGTTCATGAAATGCATGCCGATCACGTTCTCGGGCCGGCCGGTCAGAGCGCCCAGCCGTGTGATCGAGATGGCCGAGGTGTTGACCGCGACGACGACGTCCGGGCGCAGGATCTCGCCGAGCCGTTCGTAGATCGGTTGCTTCACCGACCAGCGCTCCGTGGCGTTCTCGACGACCAGATCAGCCTCGGCCAGGTCCTCGATCTTCGTCGTGAAAACGGTCTGGTCGGCCAACTCGTCGAAGGTGAGGGCCGATTCGGGGGCAAGCATCGCGTAGAGCCGTACGTCGTCGCGGAGTTGGGTGCGGGTGCGCTCCAGGACTTCCTCGGTGCGGTCGACCAGGATCACCCGGTAACCGGCCTGGCGGAGCGCGACGGTGACGCCCCGCCCCATCACCCCGGCCCCGATCACACCCACGGTACGAACGTTCACCATCACTGTCCCCTGTCTCCCCGCAGTGGAGTGTTGTCCTGGCAGCCGTGGTCGTAAGCTGCCGGGCAGGCAAGAAATTGGTGTTTAACAAATGGCGAATGAAGCGCTCCGCCGACGGCGCAACGGCGCTTCCCCCCAGACTATTTCGGCCAAGTATCACCGAACGGAGCAGGACGGTACCGGCGCCGAACCGACAACACCAGTACCGAGCCGAGCGCCGGAAGCCTACCCGTGGACCAGCATGCCCCCAAGTGATCAGCAGAACAAGATCCCGTGATGGACAGTAACCCGTGAGGGTGCCGATCATCCAGACGGCACGACGGGCAAGCGGAAGTTGGGCGACTGTGGATCTTTAGTTCCCGAAGGCCCTTGCGCAGAAGGCCCCTTGGATGCCTAGTCTGGCGTCGACTCCGCTTCATGCGGCACAGCCGAGACTGTCCAAATCGTCCTGTGGCCCGAGCAATTGATACTGCCCAGCCGCCGGACTTCCATACCATTCGTCCAACAGCCTTTGATTGCTGATTGCATCCGGGGGAGCCAGGCGATGAGCGACGCGCGCGACAGGCGGGGACCGAACGCGGGGAAGCCGTCCGGTGCGTGGCTCGGAGCCGTCGCCGCCGTCCCGGACACCACGGTGCACGAGCTGTTCGAGCGGGTGGCACGCGGCGAGCCGGCCGTGGACGCCCGCCACGCCGGTGGCAGCGAGGCCGTCGCGGTCGTCCACGGCGCACGGCAGACCACCTACGGCGAACTCGACGCGATGGCCGACCGCGTCGCCGGGCGCCTGCGCGACCTCGGGACGGGCGCCGGTGAACCCGTGGCCCTGTGCCTGGAGCGGGGACCGGAACTCCTCGCCGCGATGCTCGGCATCCTCAAGGCGGGCGCCGCCTATGTCCCGCTGGACGCCGCGGACCCGGACGAACGGGTACGGCACATCATGGAGCAGGCCGGCATTCGTGTCGCCGTCACCGACGGCTCCCGCGCCTTCCCGGCGGACACGGTCCGCGTCGCGGTCCCGGACGAGGGGGGCGTCCTCGCGGACGGGGTACGACCGGACGGCGACGAGCGGAACGCGGCCGCCCGGCGCGGCCGACCCGACACGCCCGCCTACGTCATCTTCACCTCGGGATCGACGGGACGCCCCAAGGGCGTCGCGATGACCCACCGCTCCCTGGTCAACATGCTCACCTGGCACGACCGCAGCCGCCCCGGGAGCTGCCGGTCGAGGACCGCCCAGCTGTGCGCGGTCAGCTTCGACTTCTCCTTCCACGAGATCTTCTCCACGCTCTGCTTCGGCGGCACGCTGGTCCTCGCCGACGAGGACGTGCGCCGCAACTCCTTCGCGCTCGCCGACTTCCTCGCCGAGCAGCGCGTCGAGCGGCTCTTCGCGCCGGTCACCGTGCTGACCCAGCTCGCCGAGGCCGCCCTGGACAGGCCCGCGCTCCCGGCGCTCCGCGAGGTGATCACCACGGGGGAGCGGCTGCGCATCACCCCCGCGCTGCGGAAGCTGTTCGGCCGCACCGGGGCGCTGCTGCACAACCACTACGGCGCGACGGAGTTCCAGGACGCCACCACCTGCACCCTCACCGGCGATCCCGCCGCCTGGCCCGCGACCGCGCCCATCGGGCTGCCCCTCGACAACGTCCAGGTGTACGTCCTCGACGGGGACCTGCGGCCCGTGCCCGACGGCACCGAGGGTGAGCTGTGCATCGCCGGCGCGGGTGTGGCGGGCGGCTATCTCGGCCGGCCGGACCTGACGGCCGAGCGGTTCGTGGCCAACCCGTTCGGGGACGGCGCCCTGTACCGCACCGGCGACCTCGCCCGCGCCCTGCCCGACGGCACCGTCGAGCACCTCGGGCGCATGGACGACCAGGTCAAGATCCGGGGCGTCCGCATCGAGCCCGGCGAGGTGGAGGCGGCCCTCGCCGCCCACCCGGACGTCGCCGAGGCCGTCGTACTCGCCCATGACGTGCACGGCCACCAGCGGCTCGTCGCCCACCTGGTGCTGCGGCCCGGGGCGGCCCGCGACGGCGCCGCCCGGCGGCTGCGCGACCATCTCGCGGACCGGCTGCCGGGCCCCATGGTGCCCGACGCCTACGACGTACTGGACGCGATGCCGCTGACCGCCAGCGGCAAGACGGACCGCCGCAGGCTCACCCCGCCCGCCGTGTTCGAGCGGCTCTCCGACACCGCGCCGGTGGGGGCCGACACGGACACCGAACGCCTGCTGGCCGAGGTGTGGCGGGACGTGCTCGGGCTGGACGCCGTCGGCGTCCACGACAACTTCTTCGACATCGGCGGCACCTCACTGCACCTGGTCACGGTCCAGCGCCGGCTGACCGAGCTGCTGGGCCGGGCCCTCCCGGTCGTCGATCTGTTCCGCCACCCCACCGTACGGGCGCTCGCCGCCCGCCTCGACGACGTGGCGGCCCCCACAACCGGGCGTCGCCGCCCCCGCCGTACGGGCGCGGGCGCGGCCGGGGCCGACATCGCGATCATCGGCATGGCGGGCCGCTTCCCCGGCGCCGGAGACACGGAGACCTTCTGGGAGAACCTGCGCGACGGCATCGAGTCCGTCACCCGGTTCGGCCCGGAGGAACTGGACCAGGCCGACCGGCGGCTGTTCGACCACCCCGACTATGTGCCGGCCGGCGCGGTGCTGCCGGACATCGACCTGTTCGACGCGGCGTTCTTCGACATCACCGCCAAGGACGCCGCCACCGTCGACCCCCAGCAGCGCGTCTTCCTTGAGTGCGCGTGGGAGGCCTTCGAGAACGCCGGATACGCGCCGGGCGAGGAGCTGGGGCCGGTCGGCGTCTTCGCCGGGTCCGGCATGAGCACGTATCTGGTGAACAACCTCGCCCCGCACTTCGGGTATCCGCACGGCGGCCCGTTCATCGAGGCCGACATGATCCAGTTCCAGCTGAAGCTCGGCAACGACCGCAACTACCTGCCCACCCGCGCCTCGTACAAGCTGGGCCTGCGCGGCCCGAGCGTGAACGTGCAGACCGCCTGCTCCACCTCCCTGGTCGCGGTGCACCTCGCCTGCCGCAGCCTGAGGTCCGGCGAGAGCGACATGGCGCTGGCCGGCGGCGTCTCGATCGTCGTACCGCAGAAGGGCGGCTACCTCCACGAAGAGGGCATGATCCGCTCGCGCGACGGGCACTGCCGGGCCTTCGACGCCCGGGCGGAGGGCACGCTCTTCGGCAACGGCTGCGGCCTCGTGGTGCTCAAGCGGCTCGACGACGCCCTCGCCGACGGCGACCGGATCGTCGCGGTCATCAAGGGCTCCGCGGTCAACAACGACGGCGCGGACAAGGTGGGCTTCACCGCGCCGAGCGTCGAGCGGCAGGCCGAGGTCGTCGGGGACGCCCTGGACGACGCCGGTGTCGACTCCGCGACCATCGGCTATGTCGAGGCGCACGGCACGGGCACCGCGATGGGCGACCCCATCGAGATCGCCGCGCTCACCGAGGCGTTCCGGGCAGGCACCGAGCGGCCCGTCGTCGCGGGCTCCTGCGCCATCGGGTCGGTGAAGACCAACATCGGGCATCTGGACGAGGCGGCCGGCATCGCCGGGCTGATCAAGACCGCGCTCGCCCTGGAGCACCGGACCCTGCCGCCCAGCCTGCACTTCACCGAGCCGAACCCGCGTATCGACTTCGCCTCCGGGCCGTTCCACGTCAACACGGCCACCACCGCCTGGCCCGAGGGGGAGACCCCGCGCCGGGCCGGGGTCAGCTCCTTCGGCATGGGCGGCACCAACTGCCATGTGGTGCTGGAGGAAGGCCCCGTCGCCGGGTCCGGCGCTCGCCCCGCGCCCGAGGGCGCCCAGCTGCTCACCCTCAGCGCGCGCACGCCCGAGGCGCTGCGGGAGCTGGCGGACCGCTACACCCGCCACCTCAAGGAACAGCCCCGACTCCCGTTCGCCGACGTGTGCTTCACCGCGGCGACCGGCCGCCGGGCGTTCGAGCACCGGCTCGCGGTCGTCGCGGCGAGCGCCGAGGAGGCCGCCGACGCGCTCGGCGCCGAGGCTCAGCCCGGCCGGGCGGCCCTCCCGCCGGGCGGCCGGACCGCGTTCGTGTTCAGCGGCCAGGGATCGCAGTACGCGGGCATGGGACGCGAGCTGTACGGCACCCAGCCCGTCTTCCGGGCCGCTCTCGACCGCTGCGCCGAGCTGCTGGCCGGGCGGCTGCCCCGGCCGCTGCTCGAGGTGCTGTTCCCCGCCGAGGGCGAGGACTCTCCGGTCGACTCCACCGAGTACGCCCAACCGGCCCTGTTCGCCTTCGAGTTCGCCCTCGCGGAGCTGTGGGAGTCCTGGGGCGTACGGCCCGACGTGGTCATCGGCCACAGCCTCGGCGAGTACGTCGCGGCCTGCCGCGCCGGGGTGTTCTCCCTCCAGGACGCGCTGACCCTGGTCACCGAGCGCGGCCGGCTGATGGGTGCGCTGCCCGTCGGCGGCCGCATGGTGTCCGTGGCCGCGCCCGAGGACGAGGTGGACCGGCTCATCGCGCCGTATCGGGACACGGTCTCGATCGCGGCGGTCAACGGGGCCCGCTCCACCGTCCTGTCCGGCGCCGGGGCCGCCGTCGCGGAGATCGTCGCCGCCCTGGACGAACGCGGCCTCCGCCACCGTGAACTGACGGTGTCGCACGCCTTCCACTCACCGCTGATGCGGCCCGTGCTGGAGCGGTTCGCCGAGGTCGCCGCGTCCGTCCGGTACGCCCCGCCCCGTGTTCCGGTCGTCTCCAACGTCACCGGCGAGCCGGCCGGTGAGGAACTGGCGCGCGCCGAGTACTGGGTCGAGCACATCATGCGGCCGGTACGGTTCGCCGACGGCGCGGCGGCCATGGCGGCGTCCGGCGCGGACGTCTTCCTGGAGATCTCCCCCCGCCCCACGCTGCTGCCGTTCGTGAACGAGCAGGTCGCCGACCGGTTTCCCGCCCGGCTGGTGCCGAGCCTGCGCCGGGGCGGCGAGCAGCGTCAGCTGCTGACGGCGGCCGGTGCCCTGTGGGAGGCCGGACGTCCGGTCGACCTGCGGCGGCTCCGGGCGCCGGGGCGGCACCGGCGTGTCGCCCTGCCCACCTACCCGTGGCAGCGGCGGCGGCACTGGATCGACGCCCCGGCCGGGGCCGCCGCCCCGCCCGCCGCGCGGGCCGGGACCGCACCGCTGATCGGGCGGCGGCTGGAGCTGGCCGACAGCGACGACGTCCGCTTCGCGTCCGTGGTGGGCGTACGGGATCTGCGCTGGCTGGGGGACCACCGGGTGTTCCAGACGGTGGTGATGCCCGGAGTGGCCTATCTGGCGACGGCGTTCGCCGCCGGCCAGGAGGCCTTCGGCACCGAGGGCGTCGAACTGCGGGACTTCTTCATCCACCGGGCCATGACCTTCCCCGACGAGGGCGTCGACCGGGACATGCAGACCGTCCTGAAACCGGAGGGCGGGCAGTCGGGGAACGCGTACGCGCTCCGTGTCCACTCCCGGCCCGTCGGGGCGGCCGGCACCGAGCCCTGGACCACGCACATCTCGGGACGGCTCGCGCCGGGACCGAGGCAGGCGCGGACCGCCCCGGCCGAACCCCTGGCGGATCTGACCGCCCGCTTCACCGGGGAGGTCCCGGTCGAGGAGATCTACCAGGGCGAACGGGAACGCGAGATCGACCTCGGACCGCTGTTCTGGGCCACCGAACGCCTGTGGCGCAAGGACGCGACCTGTCTGTCCCGGATCGCCCTGCCGAGCGAGCTGACCGACGAGGCGCCGCTCCACCGGATCCATCCGGTGCTGCTCGAAGCGTGCTTCCTGGCGCTGACGGTCACCTACCCGGAGAAGTACGGGCGCCGGACGTATGTGCCGGTCGGTGTGGAACGCATGCTGTTCCACGAGCGGGTGGGCACCACGGCGTGGTGCCACGCCCGGCTGCGGCCCGCGGACAGCGACGACCCCGAGACCCTGCACGGCGACGTGGACCTCTACGACGGCGAGGGCCGGGTCGTCCTCACCATGGAGGGCGTCCTGCTCAAGCGGGCCCAGCGGCAGGCCATGCTGGGCCGCCCCGGGGCCGCCTGGCGCGACTGGCTCTACCGGACCTCGTGGACACCGGAGCCCGCCGCCGTACCGGCGCCCGGGGGCCGCGGCGGGCACTGGCTCGTCCTGTCCGAGGGGCCGCTCGCCCCGGCGCTGACCGCGGCCGCCCGGACCCACGGCGTCACGGTCCGCACCCTCGACCCCTCCGGCGCCGACGGACCCGAGGACGTCGGGCGCCTGCTCGGCCACGCGCTCGCCGGCGCCGACGGACGCTGCGACCTGGTCGTGGCCGCCTGGCCCGCCGAACAGCCCGGGAGCGCGGACGACGGCACCGGGCCCACGGCCCACGCGGACGCGGCACTCCGGCACGGCGTACGGCTGGTGCACCTCGTCCAGGCCCTGGCCGGGCGGGGCGAGAACACACCCCGGCTGTGCGTGGTGACCCGGGGCGCGCAGGCCGTGGCGGGCCACGAGGTGACCGACCCGGCCCAGACGGCCCTGTGGGGCCTCGGCCGGGTGGTCGGGCTCGAACAGATGGATCTACGACCGGTGCAGATCGACCTGGACCCGGCGCGCCCCCTCGCCGCGCAGGCCACGGCGCTCGCCGCCGAACTGGCCCTGGCCGCCGGGGGCTCCGACGAGAACCAGATCGGCCACCGCGACGGCACCCGGCACCTGGCCCGGCTCACCCGGACGACCCCCCCGACCACCGACGCCCCGGCCGTCTCCCCGGACGCCACCTATCTGATCACCGGCGGACTCGGCGGACTCGGCCTGCAGACCGCGCGGCTGCTGCACGAGCAGGGCGCCCGCCATCTGGTGCTGGCCGGGCGGGGCGCGCCCGGCCCGGACGCCGAGGAGGTGATCGACGAGCTACGGGCCGCCGGCACCCGCGTGGACACCGCCGCCGTCGACGTCGGGGACGAGGCCGCGCTGACGGACTGTCTGCGGCGGATCGCCGACGATCCCGAACTGCCTCCGCTGCGCGGGGTGCTGCACCTCGCGGGCGCCCTCGACGACGGCGTGATCGGCGAGCAGACCGCGCAGCGGTTCGCCCGGGTGCACGGACCCAAGGCGAACGGGGCCTGGCTGCTGCACCGGCTGACCCGCGACCTGCCCCTGGACCTCTTCGTGCTGTTCTCGTCGGTGTCCTCCGCGCTCGGCGCGCCCGGCCAGGCCAACTACGCCGCCGCCAACGCCTATACGGACGGCCTCGCCTCCTACCGCCGGGGCCTCGGACTGCCGGCCCTGGCCGTGCAGTGGGGCTCCTGGGCCGGGGCGGGCATGAGCGCCCGGCTGGGCCTCGACGAGAAGCTGGAGCGGATGGGAGAGGGCGTCATCCCGCTCCGCCAGGGCGTGGAGGCGCTGGGCGCACTGCTCGGGGCCCGTCCCGAGGGCGGTGCGGTCGCCGTCCTGCCCATCGACTGGCCCCGGTTCCTGGAGCACCAGATCGGCCCCGTCCCCTTCCTGTCCGGGTTCCGGCCGGACCCCGCGACGGGCGCCGCCCCCGCCGGGTCCGCCACGTTCCAGGACCGGCTGGCGGCCGAGCACCCGCGGCGACGCCACCGGCTGCTCGCCGACACGGTGTGGGAGCAGGTGGTGCACGCCCTGGGCTCGGACACCGGACTGGAGCCGAACGTGGGCCTGTTCTCGCTCGGCCTGGACTCACTGGGCTCCATCGAACTGCGCAACCGGCTGGGGACCGTGCTGGGCTGCCGGCTGAGCCAGACCGTCGTCTTCGACCACCCGACGCTGTCGTCCCTGACCGGGCACCTCGGCGAGGTCCTCGGCCTCGACGAGGACCTCGACGACGACTCGGACGCGACCACGGACGACGACACCGCGGGCGCGGCCGAGGAGCCCCGGGACACCGACGGCTCGGGGGCCGACGACGTGGCGGAACTGCTGGCCAAGAAGCTGGGGATCGGGAACTTCGACCATGCGTGAGAAGAACGACCGCTACGAGGCCCTGCTGAAGGGGGCCCTGGCACGGATCGAGGAACTGGAGCAGGAGGTCGCCCGGGCCCGCTCCGGCGCGGGGGGCCGGGAGCCGGTCGCGATCGTGGGCATGGGGTGCCGCTTCCCGGGCGCCGGGAGCCCCGAGGCGTACTGGCGGCTGCTGGCCGAGGGCCGTGACGCGATCACCGAGGTGCCCGCCGACCGCTGGGACGTGGACGCCTACTACGACCCCGACCCGGACGCGCCCGGCCGGATGTCCACCCGGCACGGCGGCTTCCTGGACGACCTGACCGGCTTCGACGCCGCGCTGTTCGGTATCTCCGCCCGCGAGGCGGCCAGCGTCGACCCCCAGCAGCGGCTGCTGATGGAGGTGTCGTGGGAGGCGTTCGAGGACGCGGGCATGCCCGTGAAGAGCCTGCCCGCCCGCACCGGGGTCTTCGTCGGCATCAGCAACGTCGACTACCGCGAGGCGATGGTGGCCCAGGGCGCCGACGCCCTGGACGGCTACTTCAGCTCCGGCAGCACCACCAGCACGGCCAGCGGACGGCTGTCGTACTTCCTCGGACTGACCGGCCCCTCCCTCTCCGTCGACACCGCATGCTCGTCCTCCCTGGTCTCGCTGCACCTGGCCGTCATGAACCTCCGCTCCGGAGCCTGTGACGTGGCGCTGGCCGGAGGGGTCAACCAGATCGTCACCCCGCACGAGACGATCAGCCTCTCCAAGGCGCGCATGATGGCCCCGGACGGCCGCTGCAAGCCCTTCGACGCCGCCGCCGACGGATACGTACGCGCCGAGGGCTGCGGAATGATCGTCCTCAAACGGCTCGCCGACGCCCGGCGGGACGGCGACCGCGTGCTCGCCGTCATCCGGGGCAGCGCCACCAACCAGGACGGGCACCGCAGCGGTCTGACCGTGCCGCACGGCCCCTCGCAGCAGGACGTCATCTGGCAGGCGCTGCGGGACGCGGGCGCCGAGCCGCACGAGATCGGTTATGTCGAGGCGCACGGCACCGGTACGGCGCTCGGCGACCCCATCGAGGCCGCCGCGCTCGGCGCGGTCTTCGCCGGCCGGACCCGGCCCCTCGCGATCGGCTCGGTCAAGTCGAACCTGGGGCACCTGGAGGCGGCCGCCGGTGTCGCGGGTGTCATCAAGGCCGTCCTCGCGCTGCGCGCCGGTGCCCTCCCGCCCACGCTGCACCTCGACCACCCCAGCCCGCTGATCGACTGGGACGCACTGCCCCTGAAGGTGCCCACCGCCCTGGAGCCCTGGCACGAGGAGCGCCGCCTGGCCGGAGTCAGCTCGTTCGGCTTCAGCGGCACCAACTGCCATGTGGTTCTGGAGGGTCCGGGCCCCGAGGACACGGCCGTGACGGACGCGGAGCCCTCCGCCGACGGGACCGCCCACGTCCTCACCGTCTCGGGCGCGACCCCGGCGGCGCTCGACGAGGCGGCGGCGCGGACGGCCGCGTTCGTGGCCGACGGCGCGGGCGGGGCGTCCCTCGCCGACGTCTGTCTCACCGCCGGCACCGGGCGCAGCCATCTCGAACACCGTCGGGCGGTCGTCGCCGACTCCGCCGCCGAACTGGTCCGCGGGCTCACCGACGGCGGCCCCGGCACCTTCGACGGACAGGTCCGGGGCGCGCGCTCGGTCCCCGAGGTCGCGTTCCTGTTCACCGGCCAGGGCTCCCAGTACCCGGACATGGGACGGGAACTCTACGAGACGCAGCCGGTGTTCCGCCGGTCCCTCGACGAGTGCGCGCGGATCCTGGACCCGATCCTGGGCCGCCCGCTCACCACCCTGCTGTACCCGGACCCGGCAAACGCGGACACGGCCGCCGAGGAGCTACGGAACACGCGCTTCACCCAACCCGCGCTGTTCGCCGTGGAGTACGCCCTGGCCAGGCTGTGGCGGTCGTGGGGGATCGAACCCGTGGCCGTGCTCGGGCACAGCGTCGGCGAGTACACCGCCGCCTGCGTCGCCGGGGTGTTCTCCCTCGCCGACGGCCTGCGCCTGGTCGCCGAACGCGCCCGGCTGATGCAGGAGCTCCCGGCCGGCGGAGTGATGGTCGCGCTGCGCGGCCGGCCCGACCTGGTCGAGGACGTCGTACGGCGCCATCCGCTGGTGTCCGTGGCCGCCGTCAACGGCCCCGAGGACGTGGTGGTCTCGGGCGACGAGGCGCAGGTGCGCGAGGCGGTCGCCGAACTCGGCCGGCACGGTGTCACCGGGCGCGATCTGCGCGTCTCGCACGCCTTCCACTCGCCGCTCATGGAGCCCGTCACCGCGCCCCTGACCGCGGCGGCCCGCTCCGTCCGGTTCAGTGCGCCCCGCATCCCCGTGATCTCCAACGTCACCGGCGGACCCGTGGGCGCGGAGGAACTGCGCGACCCCGGCTACTGGGCGCGGCACGCCCTGGCCCCGGTCCGCTTCGCGGACGGGCTGCGCGCCCTGCGCGCCTCGGGGGCCCGCGCCTTCGTGGAGATCGGGCCCAGGCCCGTGCTGCTCGGGCTGGGGCGTGGCGCTCTGCCCGACGCCGACGCGCTCTGGCTGCCCAGCCTGCGCCCCGGCCGTGACAGCAGCGAACTTCTGGGGAGCCTGGCCACGCTCCATGTCCACGGCGTCCCTGTCGACTGGGCGGCCTTCCACCAGGGCCGCCGCCCGGCAGGACGCCGTGTCGCCCTCCCGACCTACCCGTTCCAGCACGAACGCCACTGGTTCAGCGAGGAGTCCCGGCCGACCGCGCCGGTTCGCTCCACCGCAGCCGGTGCTCCTGCGGAGTGGGTGGAGTGGTTGGTGGGGGTTGAGTGGTCGGAGGTGGCTGGGGAGGTTGTGGGTCCTGGGCTTTCGGGGCGGTGGTGCGTGGTCGACGGGTCCGGTGGGTCCGGTGGTTTCGGTGGTTCCGGTTTGGTGGATCTGGGGCCGGGTGTGTCGTTGGTGGGGGATGTGGCGGAGGCGGAGCACGTGGTGTTCGTGGCTTCCGCGGGCGACGTGGTGATGGATGGGGGACTGTCGGCGGGTGCTGATGACGCGTCGCGTGCGTTGTCGTTGTCGGTGGGGTTGCTGGGGTTGGTGCAGCGGTTGGCGGCGTGTGCGGTGCCGCCGCGGTTGTATGTGGTGACGCGTCTGGGTCAGGTGGTGCGGGGGCTGGAGCGGCCTGATCCGGCGCAGGGTGCGTTGTGGGGTCTGGTGCGGACGGTGCATGCCGAGCATCCGGAGCTGCGGTGTGTGGTGGTGGACGGTGACGGGGCGACGCCGTTGGAGCGGTTGCTGCGTACGGAACTGCCGTACAGCGCGGTACGAGGCGCGCGGCGGCTGCGCCCGGAACTGACCCCGGCTGCCCACCTCGTTCCCGACTCCCCAGCGGCGAAGCCGGCCGTGCGGTTGTCGTCGGGGTCGGCCTATCTGGTCACGGGTGGTCTGGGTGGTCTGGGGTTGGTTGTGGCGCGCCGGTTGGCGGCGGAGGGTGCGGGTCATGTGGTGTTGGCGGGTCGGGGTGCGGGGGAGCCGTCGGCTGGGGTGAGGGCCGCGGTTGGGGAGATGGAGGCGTTGGGGGCGCGGGTGCATCTGGTGGTTGCTGATGTGTCGGTGCCGGGTGAGGTGGGGCGTCTGGTGGATCGGGTGTGTGCGGTGGCTCCGTTGCGGGGTGTGGTGCATGCGGCGGGTGTGTTGGACGACGGGGTGTTGGGGGCGCAGTCGGGGGAGCGGTTCGGGCGGGTGTTCGGGCCGAAGGTGGTGGGTGCGGGTGAGCTGGACCGGGTGATCCGGGACCGGAAGGTGCCGTTGGACTTCTTCGTCGCCTTCTCCTCCGTCGCCGCCCTCGTCCCCACTCTGGGGACGGGCGGATACGGTGCCGCCAATGCCTTCCTGGACGTGCTGATGGCGCGCCGCCGTGCCGACGGTCTGCCGGGTCTCGCGGTCAACTGGGGTCCCTGGGCCGAGGTCGGCATGGCCGCCCGGGACTCCGCCGACCATGAGAAGACCGGACTGCGGCCGATCCCGGCGGACAGCGGAGCCCGTGTCGCGGTCCGGCTGGCCCGCGCCGCCCCGGCCACCGCGGGTGTCGCCGTCGTACCGGCCGACTGGGCGGCCTTCCGCTCCCTGCTCGGCGACACCCTGCCGGAGGGGTATCTGGACCGGCTCGCCGGTCCGGCCGCAGGGTCCCCGGCCACCCCGGTCGGTGCCGGGCGCACGGGTGCGGCGAGTGGCGCCGCGGACGGGTCGCCGTCGCTGCGCGCCGAGCTGGCCGCCGTCCGCGACCCCCATGCCCTGCTGGCGGAACGGGTCGAGCTGATGCTGCGCCGGGTTCTCGGCTCCCGGCAGCCGGTCGGCCGGCACCAGGGCTTCGCCTCCCTCGGCATGGACTCGCTGATGGCCGTGGAGTTCCGGGCGCGGCTGTCGGACGCCCTGGAGCTGAAGCTCCCCACCACCCTGGCCTTCACCCACCCGAACCTCGACGATCTCGTGCCGTTCCTGGCACAGCAACTCGCCCTCCCGTCCGCCGAACCGGCCGAGGACCCGGCCGGTGACGTGGAGCAGGAGGGCTCCGGCGCCACGGCTTCCGCCGACACATCGGCGAGCGAGCTGATGGCCCGCATCTCGGAGAAGTACCGCTCACACCGGCGCGCCTGACCCGGCGTACCGGCCGCGGGAGCACCGACCGGGTGCTCCCGCAGCACCGCGACACGTACCGAGAAAGGGACAGGTACCGAGACAGTGACGACCCTCACCGCCACCGTGCGCCGCCCCCCTCCGGCCGCCCCCACCCCTCCCGCACCCGCCCGGAGAGCCGCTGATGGCCGGGCAGGCTGACACCGCCGCGGACCGCGCGCCGACCCGGCCGACCTGTCCGCGGTCCGCCCGCACCGCTCCCACGGCACTGGCCGACGCACTGCCGCGGCGCGGCACCGAGGTGCGCCTCCTACGCGCCTTCGCGCACTGAACCGCCGCTCCGAACCGCCGAGTTGTTGGAGGGAAACGCCACCATGGCCGGAACGACGCCGCACGACGAGCTGCTGGCCTCGCTGGAGCAGTCCGTGTACGTCATCGACAAGCTGGAGAGCGAACTCGCCCGCAGCCGCGAGGAGATCGCGATCGTCGGCATGTCCTGCCGGTTCCCCTCCGCGAACGGCACGGCCGAGTTCTGGCGGCTGCTGCGCGAGGGCACGGACGCCATCACCGAAGTCCCGCCGGACCGCTGGGACATGGCGGCGCTGTACGACCCGGACCCGGCCGCCGCCGGAAAGCTGTACACCCGCTACGGCGGCTTCGTGGACGGCGTGGACCGGTTCGACCCGCTGTTCTTCGGCATCTCCCCCAAGGAGGCGGCCCGGCTCGACCCCCAGCACCGGATGCTGCTGGAGGTCACCTGGGAGGCCCTGGAGGACGCCGGGCACGCCCCGAGAACCCTGCGCGGCAGCCGCACCGGCGTCTATGTGGGCATCGCCGAGAACGACTACGCGCGCCTCGTCGAGGAGGCCGCCGGCACCCGGCTGGAGCACTACGACGCCACCGGCACCGGCTTCTGCTTCGCCTCCGGCCGGCTCTCCCACGTCCTCGGGCTCCAGGGCCCCAACATGGCCATGGACACGGGCTGTTCCAGCTCACTGGTCGCCCTCCACCAGGCGGTGTCCGCGCTGCGGCTCGGCGAGTGCGACCTCGCCCTCGCGGGAGGGGTGCATCTGCGGCTGTCCCCGACCACCTCGCTGTCGCTGGCCAGGACCGGGGCGCTGGCCCCGGACGGCCGGTGCAAGACCTTCGACGCCCGCGCGGACGGGTTCGGCCGCAGCGAGGGCTGCGGGATCGTCGTCCTCAAGCGGCTGTCCGACGCCCGCCGGGACGGCGACACCGTCCTCGCCGTCGTACGCGGGTCGGCCGTCAACCACGACGGTCCCGCGAGCGGCTTCACCGTCCCCAACCAGTCCGCGCAGATCTCCCTGATCCGCGACGCGCTCGCCAACGCGGACGTCGCACCGGACGAGGTGTCCTTCGTCGAGACCCACGGCACCGGCACCGCCCTGGGCGACCCGATCGAGGTCGGCGCCCTCGCCGCGGTGTTCGGCCGCAGCCCGCACCCGGTGCTGCTCGGGGCCGTGAAGAGCAACATCGGGCACACCGAGGGCGCGGCCGGGATCGCCGGTGTCATCAAGACGGTTCTGGCGCTGCGGCACGGCGAGATCCCCGGCAACGTCCACTTCACCGAGCCCAATCCGCACGTCGACTGGGCGGACCTGCCGTTCACCGTGCCGACCGCGCCCACCGCGTGGCCTTCGGCGGGCGGCGCCCGGGTCGCGGGGGTCAGCTCCTTCGGCATGAGCGGCACCAACGCGCACATCGTGCTCGCCGCCGCCCCCGACGCCCTCGACGCCCCCGGGTCCGCGGAGTCCGGCCGTCCCGTGCACGTCCTGGCCGTGTCCGGGCGCACCGAGACCGCGCTGGCCGACGCCACCCGCCGGATGGCCGGCTTCCTGGCCGAGGGTGCGGGCGGGGCCTCCCTCGCCGACGTCTGCTTCACCGCCGACGCCGGACGGGACCACTTCGAGCACCGGCTCGCCGTGGTGGGCGGCTCGGCCGGGGAACTCGCCGAACGACTGATCTCGGGCACCGGGGCCCGCGGACACGTCCCCGCGCACCGGCCCGAGCCGACCGTGGCCTTCCTCTTCACCGGGCAGGGCGCGCAGTACCCGGGCATGGCACGCGAGCTGTACGCGGCCCAGCCGGTGTTCCGCCGGACGGTCGACCGCTGCGCCGTGCTCTTCGACCGCCACCTGGACCGCCCCCTGCTCTCCGTACTGCACCCGGAGGTCACCGGCGCCGTACGGGACGGGGAAGGCGGCCCGGGGCAGAAGCCGCTGGACCGTACGGAGTACACCCAGCCCGCCCTGTTCACGGTCGAGTACGCCCTCGCGGAACTGTGGCGCTCCTGGGGCGTCACCCCCGACGTGGTGCTCGGCCACAGCGTCGGCGGGATCGTCGCGGCCTGTGTGGCCGGGGTGTTCACGCTGGAGGACGCGACCGCGCTGGTGGCCGAGCGGGGCCGGCTGATGGGGGCGCTGCCGGACGGCGGGGTGATGGTGTCGCTGCGCGCGGACGAGGCCGCCGTCGCCGCCGCCGTCGTCCCGCACCCCCTGGTGTCGATCGCCGCCGTGAACGCGCCCGGCGAGGTGGTCGTCTCCGGTGCGGCCGACCAGGTGGAGTCGGTCGTGGCCGCGCTCGCCGAACAGGGCGTCGAGGCCCGCCGTCTGCCGGTGTCGCACGCCTTCCACTCCCCGCTCATGGCCCCGGTCGCCGAGCCGCTGCGCGCTCTCGCGCGACGGCTGCGCTACACGGCCCCGCGCATCACCGTGGTGTCGGACCTGACCGGTGCCCCGGCGGACGCGGACGAGCTGTGCGACCCCGAGTACTGGGTACGGCACGCCCTTCAGCCGGTGCGGTTCGCCGACGCCGTACGGGCCGCGCACAGCGAGGGCGCCCGGGTGTTCGTGGAAGCCGGTCCCAAGCCGGTGCTGCTGAGCCTGGGCCGGGCCTGCCTGCCCGATGCCGGGAACGACGTGGACGCCGTGGACGACGCGGACAGCGCCACGGCCTGGGTGCCGAGCCTCAGGCCCGGCCGGGAGTGGTCCGAGCTGCTGTCCGGCGCCGCTGCCCTGCATGTGCGGGGCGTACCCGTGGACTGGGCGGCCGTGGACGGCCGTACCCACGCCCGGCGGGTGCCTCTGCCCACCTACCCCTTCCAGCGCGAGCGCCACTGGTTCACGGCGCCGCCGGGAGGCGTGGCCCGGGCCGCCACCCGGGTCAGGCCCCTGCTCGACACCCGGGTCCGCCTTCCGCTGCACCGGGCGACGGTCTTCCAGACCGAGCTGGGCACCGGCATCCTGCCCTTCCTCGGCGAACACCGGGTGGGCGGGGCCGTGGTGTCGCCCGGCGCCTGCCATCTGGCGATGGCCGCGAGCGCGGCCGAGGCGGCCCACGGCGCGCGCACGGTCGTCCTGCGCGATGTGGTGTTCCCCGGCCCGCTGGTGCTGCCCGACGACGGCACGCGCACCGTCCAACTCGTGCTGAGCCCGGCTCAGGACGCCTCCGAGCAGGAGTTCCAGCTGCTCGACGCCACCGAGGCGGAGGGGGCCGACGCCGACGGGCCCGAGGACCCCGCGAGCGCTCCCGTGTTCGCCGGCGGCCGGGTGGTCACCTCGCAAGGACCCGGGACGGACCGGGTCGTGGAGGTGGCCGCCGTGCGGGACCGGCTCGGCCGGGAGACCGACCGGGACGCGCTCTACGCACGGCTCGCCGCCCACGGCATCGAACTGGGGCCCCGCTTCCGCAGGCTCGACCGGATCTGGGCGGACACGGACGAGGCCCTGGCCACCGTGACCCCGCCGGAGCCGGGCGCCGCCCCGCTCGCCCCCGTCCACCCCGGCCTGCTGGATGCGTTGTTCCAGGTCACCGAGGCGTGTGCGTTCGCCTCGGACGCGCCGGACGAGGCCCGGCTGCCGTTCGCGGTGGCCCGGCTCGTGGTGCATCCGCACGCCGACGAACGCGCCCACTGGATCCACGCCCGCCGTACCGGCGACGGCCGGTGGGACATCGACCTCCTGGACGCCGACGGCAGGCCCCTGACCGAGGTCGAGGGCTTCGAGGACCGTCCTGCCCGTGCCCTCACGGCCGCTCCTGCGGAGTGGGTGGAGTGGTTGGTGGGGGTGGAGTGGTCGGAGGTGGCTGGGGAGGTTGTGGGTCCTGGGCTTTCGGGGCGGTGGTGCGTAGTCGACGGGTCCGGTGGGTCCGGTGGTTTCGGTGGTTCCGGCCTGGTGGATCTGGGGCCGGGTGTGTCGTTGGTGGGGGATGTGGCGGAGGCGGAGCACGTGGTGTTCGTGGCTTCCGCGGGCGACGTGGTGATGGATGGGGGACTGTCGGCGGGTGCTGATGACGCGTCGCGTGCGTTGTCGTTGTCGGTGGGGTTGCTGGGGTTGGTGCAGCGGTTGGCGGCGTGTGCGGTGCCGCCGCGGTTGTATGTGGTGACGCGTCTGGGTCAGGTGGTGCGGGGGCTGGAGCGGCCTGATCCGGCGCAGGGTGCGTTGTGGGGTCTGGTGCGGACGGTGCATGCCGAGCATCCGGAGCTGCGGTGTGTGGTGGTGGACGGTGACGGGGCGACGCCGTTGGAGCGGTTGCTGCGTACGGAACTGCCGTACAGCGCGGTACGGGGCACGCGGCGGCTGCGCCCGGAACTGACTCCCGTCGCGGACCCCACCCCCGCCCCGGACCCCAGCAGGCTGGTGCTCACCGAGTACGGCGGACCGGAGTATCTGCGGTCGCAGCCGGTCCGGCGCCGGCCCCCGCAGGTGGGCGAGGTCGAGATCGAGGTGCGGGCCGCCGGCCTCAACTTCCGTGATGTGCTGGTCTCGTTGGGCATGATGCGGGACCACTACGCGCAGGCCTACGGTCTCGAACGCGCCGGGGACGTCCCGCTCGGCTTCGAATGCGCGGGCGTCGTCACCGCCGTGGGTCCCGGGGTGACCCGACCGGCCGTCGGCGACGCGGTGATGGCGATGACCGAGGGCGGCTTCGCGGACTACGTCACCACGTCGGCGACCCAGGTCGCCCCGCTGCCCGAAGGGCTGTCCATGACCGAGGGCGCCACGGTCCCGCTGGCGTTCCTGACCGCCTACTACGCCCTCGCCCGCCTGGCCGCGCTGCGGCCCGGCGAACGGGTGCTGGTGCACGCGGCCTCCGGCGGCGTGGGCGGGGCCGCGGTGCAGATCGCGCAGGCCCTCGGCGCGGAGGTGTTCGCCACGGCCGGCGCCGGCAAGCGGGACGCCGTACGGGCCCTGGGCGTCACCCATGTCCTGGACTCCCGCAGCACCTCGTTCGCCGAGGAACTGCTCGCCCTCACCGGCCAAAAGGGTGTCGACGTCATCCTCAACAGCCTCAGCGGCGACTTCATCCCCGCCGGTCTGTCGGTGCTCGCGCCCGGCGGTCGCTTCGTCGAGATGGGCAAGCTCGGCATCTGGTCCCCCGACCGGATGCGGAGCGAACGGCCCGACGTCGGCTACTTCCCGTTCGACCTCGGTGACGACGCCGAACGCGACGGCACGCTGCTGCCCGGCCTGTTCAAGGCGCTGGGCGAGCTGTTCGCGTCCGGCGCGCTGCGCCCGCTGCCCATGACGGTGTTCCCCCGCCGGGACGCGGCCCGTGCCTATGCCCATATGCAGCACACCCGGCACATCGGGAAGGTCGTGCTCACCTTCGACCGGCCCGTGCGGTTGTCGTCGGGGTCGGCCTATCTGGTCACGGGTGGTCTGGGTGGTCTGGGGTTGGTTGTGGCGCGCCGGTTGGCGGCGGAGGGTGCGGGTCATGTGGTGTTGGCGGGTCGGGGTGCGGGGGAGCCGTCGGCTGGGGTGAGGGCCGCGGTTGGGGAGATGGAGGCGTTGGGGGCGCGGGTGCATCTGGTGGTTGCTGATGTGTCGGTGCCGGGTGAGGTGGGGCATCTGGTGGATCGGGTGTGTGCGGTGGCTCCGTTGCGGGGTGTGGTGCATGCGGCGGGTGTGTTGGACGACGGGGTGTTGGGGGCGCAGTCGGGGGAGCGGTTCGGGCGGGTGTTCGGGCCGAAGGTGGTGGGTGCGGGTGAGCTGGACCGGGTGATCCGGGACCGGAAGGTGCCGTTGGACTTCTTCGTCGCCTTCTCCTCCGTCGCCGCCCTCCTGGAGGACGGCGGCCAGGGCAACTACGCGGCCGCCAATGCCTTCCTGGACGTGCTGATGGCGCGCCGCCGTGCCGACGGTCTGCCGGGTCTCGCGGTCAACTGGGGTCCCTGGGCCGAGGTCGGCATGGCCGCCCATATGGCCGACCGCATGGCCAGGACCGGCACCGCGATGATCCCCCCGGAGCTGGGCGCCGACGCGCTCATGGCCCTGCTCGGTGCCCCCGTCGCCCAGATCGGCGTGATGCCGACCGTGGGCCGCGACCGTCCCCGCCGGGCCGGGTCCGGTGACGGCGCCGAGTCCGCCCCGGCCGCCCGTTCCGAGTCCTGGCGCACCCGGCTGACGCAGGCGCCGGCCGCCGAGCGTTCCGGGCTGCTGCGAGGCTATCTGGAGCGGCAGCTCATCGCTCTGATGGAGCTGCCCGCCGGGTACCGCGTCGACGGGCACACCACGTTCTCCGAACTCGGCATGGACTCGCTGATGGTCGTCGAGCTGCGCAACCGCCTCCAGCGCGATCTGGAGGTGTCACTCGGCTCGACCGTCGCCTTCAACCACCCCACGGTCGAACAGCTCCAGACCCATCTGGAGGAACAGCTGGGCCTCGACCCGGAGCCCGGCGGCACGGCGGCAACCGCGTCGGCCCCCGGCTCGGCGAACGCCGCCGATGGCCCCGACGCCTCCGGCAGCCCGGACGCACTGCCCCTGGACGACCTGCGGGCGCTCGTCGACCGCGAACTCGACCTGCTGCTGAACGACGATGAGGACGCCACGCCGTGACCGACCACCACGACAGCAACGACGCGCTCCGACTGCGCAAGGCGCTCACCGCCATCCGCGGACTCCAGGCCCGGGTCCGCGAACTCGAACAGGAACGGTCGCAGCCGATCGCCGTCATCGGCATGGGCTGCCGCCTCCCGTCGGCCCCCGACCCGGACGCCTACTGGGAGCTGCTGCGCACCGGCCGCGAAGCGATCGGGGACATCCCCGCCGACCGGTGGGACGTGGACGGGCTCTACGATCCCGACCCCGGTGCCGAGGACCGTATGTACTGCCGACGTGGCGGCTTCCTCGACGATGTCGCCGGGTTCGACACGGGCTTCTTCGGCATCTCGCCGCGCGAGGCCAAACGGCTCGACCCGCAGCAGCGGCTGCTGCTCGAAGTCGCGTGGGAGGCGCTGGAGGACTCCGGGCACGACCCGCGCCGGCTGGGCGGCAGCCGTACCGGTGTGTTCGTCGGCATCTCGGAGGCCGAGTACCTCCACCAGATGCAGCGTTCTGCCGCGCACTCCGTGGAGATGCACGATGTGACGGGCACGGCCCTGAGCGTGGCGAGCGGCCGGCTCTCCTACCACCTCGGGCTGCGCGGTCCCAGCCTGGCCCTGGACACGGCCTGCTCGTCTGCCCTGGTCGCCGTGCATCTGGCGGTCCGCAGCCTGCGCTCCGGCGAGTGCGACATGGCGCTCGCCGGCGGAGCCAGCCTGATGCTGTCGCCGGACGCGTTCATCGCGTTCTGCAAGGGCTCCGCGCTCGCCGCCGACGGCCGCTGCAAGACCTTCGACAGCCGCGCCGACGGCTACGCCCGCGGCGAGGGCGCGGGCGTCGTCGTACTGAAGCGGCTCGCGGACGCCGTCGCGGCGGGCGACCCGGTGCACGCGGTGATCCGGGGCACGGCCGTCAACCAGGACGGACGGACCAACGGACTGACCGCGCCCAACGGCCTCGCCCAGCAGGAGGTCATCCGGGCGGCCCTGGCGGACGCGGGGATCGCGCCGCACGAGGTGGGCTATGTCGAGGCGCACGGCACCGGCACCCAGCTCGGCGACCCCATCGAGGTGGAGGCGCTCGGCACGGTCTTCGCCGACCGGGGCCCGGCGGGGCCGCTGCTGATCGGCGCCGCGAAGACCAACATCGGGCATCTGGAGGCCGCCGCCGGGGCCGCCGGGCTGATCAAGGCGGTGCAGGCGCTCCGGCACGGCCAGGTGCCCGCCAACCTCAACTTCCAGGAGCCCAACCCGCACATTCCCTGGGCGGACCTGCCCGTGGAGGTGCCCACCGAGCTACGGGCGTGGCCCGAGGGCGCCCGCGCCGCCGGAGTCAGCTCCTTCGGCTTCAGCGGCACCAACGCCCATGTCGTCCTGGAGCCCGCGCCCGCCGCCTGCGCCGCGACCGTCCCCACGGACCCCGCCGCACCCGAGGCGGCCCCGCTCCCCGACCGCCCCCGTCACGTACTCCCGCTGTCCGCGCGCACCCCGGAGGCCCTGCGCGAGCTCGCCGGCCGGTACGCCGCCTTCCTGACCGGCCCCGGCGCGCCCGCGCTCGCCGACGCGGCCCACACCGCCGGCACGGCGCGTTCGGTCCACCCGCACCGGCTGGCGGTCCCCGCGGCGGACGGCGCCGAGGCGGCCGGACTGCTGGCCGCCTACGCGGAGGGGCGCCGCGCCCGTGTCTCGTCGGGCCATGGCCCCGCACGCCCGGGCGTCGCGTTCCTGTTCACCGGCCAGGGCTCCCAGTACGAGGGAATGGGCCGGCTGCTGTTCGACACGCACCCGGGCTTCCGGCGCACGCTGGAGACCTGCGACGAGATCCTGCGCGGGCAGGCTCTGCTGGACGTCCCGCTGCTCGACGTGCTGTACCCGAGGCCGGGCGGCCCGGGACAGGGCCTGATCGACCGCACCTCGCACGCCCAGCCCGCCCTCTTCGCGCTGGAGTACGCGCTCGCGGAGCTGTGGCGCTCGTGGGGCGTCGAGCCGCAGGTCGTGCTCGGCCACAGCACGGGTGAGTACGCGGCCGCCTGTGTGGCGGGTTTCTTCGGCCTGGAGGACGGGCTCGGGCTGGTCGCCCGGCGCGCCCGGCTCATCGAGGACACCACCTCGGGCGGCGCCACGGCGGCGGTCCTCGCCCCGGCGGACGAGGTCGTACCGGCGCTCGAGCCCTTCGCCGGGCAGGTCGGCGTCGCCGGGCTGAACGGGCCCCGCGAGACCCTGATCGCGGGCACCGCCGACGCCGTCGCCGAGGCGCTCGCGGCGCTGAAGGCCCGGGGGCTGGACGGCCGCCCGCTGCGCATCCCGCACGCCCCGCACTCCCCGATGATCGAGCCCGCGCTCGCCGCGTACGAGAAGGCCGCCGCGCAGGTCACCTACGCCGCGCCACGGGTGAGGATGATCTCGAACGTGACCGGCGCACCGGTCGACGCGGTGGACGCCGCCTACTGGTGCCGTCATATGCGCGAGCCGGTCCGGTTCTCCGACGGGATGGCCGCCCTCGCGCGCGAGGACTGCGGCGCGATCCTGGAGATCGGTCCGCAGCCGGTGCTGCAACTGCTCGGCCGGCAGAGCTGGACCGGGCCCGCCGTGCGCTGGCCGTCCTCCCTGTGGGAGGGCCGCGACGACTGGAAGCAACTGCTGCACAGCGTCGCCGAGTTGTACACCGCGGGCGTGGACGTCGACTGGGCCGCGTTCGACGGCCCGTACCCGCGCCGTCGTGTGCCCGCCCCCACGTATCCCTTCCAGCGCACTCCCCACTGGTTCGCACGGAGAGAAGAGCCCACTGTGCCTGAGCAAGCCTCGCCCCAGGTGTACGCCCCCGCGCCGGCCACCGAGGCCGGGCGGCGCGAGCGCATCCTCGCCGATCTGCGTGAACGCGTCGGCGCCGGACTGGAGATGGTGGTCTCGGACATGACGCCCGGGACCACCCTGGTCGACCTCGGGGCGGATTCGCTGCTGATGGTGCGGATCATCCAGGACATCACCGATCTCTACGGCATCACGCTCACCGTCGGCCGTCTCTTCGACGACCTGGACACCCCCGAGGCCATCGCCGAGCACCTGGACTCCCATGTCCCGGCCGGGCACCCCCTGCCGGGCGACGTCCCCGCCCCGGCGCAGCAGCCCGCCCCGGCGCAGCAGTCCGCTCCGGCGCGGCCGCCCGCCCCCGCCGCCCTGCCCGTCCTCCCGGCCGCCGCCGCGGACCAGGGCGGCCTCGCCCAGTTGATGGCGGCGCAACTCCAGGTGATGCAGCGGCAGTTGGAGGTTCTGGCCGGGCACGGCGAGACCGTTCCCGCCGCGCTGCCCGCACCCGCGGTTGCTGCCGCAGTCCTCCCCGCGCCCCGTCGCGAGACGGCCCCCGCACCGGCCCCCACCGCCCGGCCCGACGCCGCCCGGCGCCCCGCCCCGGCCGCCGCCTCGCCACGGGAGCTGACCTCCGTCCAGCGGGCGCACCTGGACGAGCTGCTGGACACGTACAAGAAGCGGACCGCGGGCTCGCTGGCGCGGGCCGTCGACCACCGGGCGCGGCGGGCCGACACCCGGATGCGCTCGGTGCGGCCCGAGACCCGCTCCGTGTCGTACCCCGTCATCGGCGAGCGCGCGCACGGCGCCCACTTCTGGGACATCGACGGCAACGAGTACATCGACATCGCCATGGGCGTCGGCGTGCTGCTGTGCGGCCACGACCCCGACTTCGTCGCCGGTGCCGTCGCCGACCGGCTGGGCCACGGCCTCCAGCTCGGCCCCATCTCGTCGCTGTCCGACGAGGTCGCCGAGCTGGTGTGCGAGATGACCGGCGTCGAGCGGCTGTTCTTCGCGGTGACCGGCACCGACGCGGTCCGGGGCGCGCTGCGCATGGCCCAGGCGGCCACCGGCCGCTCCCGGTTCGTGATGTTCTCCGGGTCCTACCACGGCCAGGACGACCGGGTGCTGGCCCTGCCGGACGTGCTCGGCGACCCCACGCACTCCGTGCCGATGGCGCCCGGCATCTCCCCGCAGGCCGCCCAGGACCCGCTGATCCTCACCTACGGCGCCGCCTCCGCCCTGAGAACCATCGAGAAGCACGCCGACCAACTGGCGGGTGTGCTCGTCGAGCCCGTGCAGAGCCGCAACCCGGCGCTTCAGCCGGCGGAGTTCCTGAAGGAACTGCGGGAGCTGACGGCGCGGCTCGGCATCCCCCTCATCTTCGACGAGGTGATCACCGGCTTCCGGGTCCACCCGGGCGGCGCGCAGGCGTACTTCGGGGTGCAGGCCGACCTCGTCGCCTACGGAAAGGTCGTCGGCGGCGGCCTGCCGGTGAGCGTCGTCGCCGGCAAGGCCGAGTACCTGGACCGCGTCGACGGCGGGGTGTGGGCCGACGGGCCGGGCCCCGACCCCGACAGCGAGAAGACCTACATCGGGTCCACGTTCGAGATGCACCCGCTGGCCATGGCCAGTGCCCGGGGCATCCTGCGGCATCTGCGCGACCAGGGCCCCGGGCTCCAGGAGGCCCTCACCGCGCGCACCACCCTGCTCGCGGAGACCCTCAACGCCTTCTTCGAGGCCGAGGAGGTGCCCATCCGGGTCCTGCACTTCTCCTCGGTGTTCCGGTTCGCGTGGCGCGGCAACGCCAGCTACGCGTACCAGCCGCTGGAGATCGAGGTGTTCCACTTCCACCTGCTGACCCGGGGCATCTACCTCTGGGAGGGGCGCACCTGCTTCCTGTCCACCGCGCACACCGACGAGGACATCGACGGCATCGTCACCGCCGTCAGGGAGTCCGTCGCGGCCATGCGCGAGGGGGAGTTCCTGCCGCCCGCCCCCGGTGCCGCCGCCGGCCCCGTCCCCCTCGGCGAGGAGCAGCGCCCCCTGCTGGCCCTGGAGCGCGCCGCCGCCGAGGGCGCGCCCTCCTGGACGGTCCCCGAGGACATCCGGCTGCGCGGTCCCCTCGACCTGCCCGCACTGCGCCGCGCCGTGGCCGCACTGACCGCTCGCCACGAGGCGCTGCGCACGGTCTTCCCCGACGGCGGCGCGAACGGGACCGCTGAGGTACGGGCCGCCGTCGACCTCCCGGTGGAGACCGTCGATCTCACCGAGGTCCCCGCCGACCGGCGGGACGAAGCGGTCGAGGCGTGGTGGCGGGAGGCGATGGCGCGGCCGTTCTCCCTCACCGAGGGGCCGCTGCTGCGCGTCGCCGTGCTCCGGCTCGCCCACGATCTGCACGAACTGGCCCTGCTCGCCCACCACATCGTCTCCGACGGCTGGTCGGTGTCCGTCCTCACCGAGGAGCTGGCCGCCCTCTACACCGCCGAACGCCGCGGCACCCCCGCGACGCTCGGCCGTCCCCTCCAGCACCGGGACATCGTGCAGTGGCAGGAGCGGCGGCGGCCCGAGCTCGCCGAGCACCAGGCGTACTGGCTGGAGAGGTTCCACGACGGCTTCCCCGACACGCTGCTGCCCACCGACCGCGACCGGGACGGCGACCCGGGCACCCACCACGGCGCCCGTTTCACCACCACCCTCGACGCCGATTCGCTCACCGCGGTCAAGAAGGCCGGACGGGCCCACAAGGCCAGCCTGTTCATGACCCTGCTCACCGCGTACAACCTGCTCGTCCACGAACTGACGGGCCAGGACGACATCGTGGTCGGCACCCCCCAGGCGGGCCGCTCCCTGAAGGACAGCGACT
Organism: Streptomyces sp. NPDC001222; assembly: GCF_042896945.1. Lineage (NCBI taxonomy): Bacteria > Bacillati > Actinomycetota > Actinomycetes > Kitasatosporales > Streptomycetaceae > Streptomyces > Streptomyces sp. NPDC001222. Next base: position 206,636 of record NZ_JBIAXT010000010.1, on the reverse strand, counting down.
CGGCCGTCGGCTACTGCGCCCACTTCCTGCCGGTCCGCAGCACCCTGGCCTCTGACACCACCCTCGCCGGCCAACTGCGAGCCACCCGGCAGGCCGTGCTGGCCGCGTTCGAGCACCAGGAGGTGCCGTTCACCCGGGTGCGCGACGCGCTCGGCGCGGACCCCGCCGCCTTCCCGCTGCCGCTGCGTACGGTCTTCAACCTGGACCGGGCCACCCCGTGCCCCGACTTCGACGGGCTCCAGGCCGAGTTCCGGCCCGTGCCGACACGGTTCGCCCTCACCGACTTCCGCCTAGACGCCCTGGAGCACGACGGCGGACTGCGCCTGGACTTCGACTACCGCACGGACCTCTTCGACGACGCCCGTGTCCGCGCCTGGGCCGCCAGGTTCCGGGCGTTGCTGGAGGCACTGGCCGACCGTCCCGAGCTGCGTGTCGAGGAGCTGCCGCGCTGAACCTGCCCGAGTGCACACCGAGCCCCGACCCGAGGAGAGCCCGTGATCCCTGTACTCGCACTCGCCGACCTGGAGGCCGGCCGGCCCGCGACGCTCGACCGGCTGCACGACGCGCTCCGTGAACACGCCCTCGTCCATGTCGACGCCCGAGCCGACCTCGGACCCGGGTTCTTCCCCGCGCTCCACGAGCAGACACGGGCGTTCTTCGCCCTGCCCGAAGCGGCCAAGCAGGCACTGGACATCGACAGGTCGGCCAACTACCGGGGCTATGTCGCGCAGGGGGCCGAGTACACGGGCGGCGTGCCCGATCTGAAGGAGTCCTTCGAGTTCGGCAGGGAGACCACCGCGCCCGAGGGCGAGGAGCAGCCCTGGCACGCCGCCCTGTACGGCCCGAACCAGTGGCCCGACGCGTCCGTGCTGCCCCGCTTCCGGCCCGTGGTCGAGGCGTACTCGGCGGCCATGGACCGTATCGCCCTGGCGGTGCTGCGCGGTCTGCTGCTCACCCTGGACCAGCCGGCCGACGCGGAGGACTCCGTCACGGCCGGCGAGCTGTGCTCCTACTCGCGGCTGATCCGCTACCGCGACCCGGCCGGCTTCGGCGCCGACCAGACCCGGCTGGGACGGCACACCGACAGCGGGCTGCTCACCGTCAGCCTCCAGGAGCAGCCGGGACTCGAGGCCGAGGCGGCGGACGGCCGCTGGCTGCCCGTGGAGCCGCCCGCCGACGTCCTGTCGGTGTTCGGCGGCGAACTGATGGAGGTGTGGACGCACGGCTACTACCGGGCCTGTCCGCACCGCGTCCACAACTCGGCGCTGCGCGGCGAGCGGCTTTCCTACGCGTCGTTCTTCCTGCCCGACCTGCGCCGCCCGCTGGTCCCGGTGGACCGCGCGGCCGGACCGCGGCTGAGCGGCCCCCTCGCGGTGCCCGCCGGCAACTCATGGCTCGCCGGGGGCCGGGGGCCGAACCCGGCCACCCCCGTCGGCGAGCTTGAGTGGGCGCGCATGAACGTGATCTTCCCCGGACGGAACGACGACGGCACGCACACCGAGAACGGAGAGGGGCAATGAACCACAACACCCACGGAACGGCCTTCAAGGAAGTCCCGGTCATCGGCATCGGCCCGCTGGTCACCGCCGACCCCGACCCCGAGGAGCTGCGGCTGACCGTGGAGCGGATCGGCGAGGCCTGCCGCGACGTCGGCTTCTTCTACATCACCGACCACGGCATCTCCGAGGCGGACAGCCGCGCCCTGTTCGGCGCGGCCCGGGACTTCTTCGCCCTCCCGCTGGAGGAGAAGATGAGGATCCGGCTCGGCATCACCGAACAGTTCCGCGGCTATGTCCCGCTGGGCGGCGAGGTCACCGCGGGCAAGACGGACTGGCACGAGTGCCTGGACCTCCAGCCGGAGTCCGGCCGGCAGGCCAGCACCATCGCCGCCGCCGCGGCGGCCCGGCGCGCCGGCGTCCACCCGCTGGACGACCCGGGCCAGTGGCCGCCGGCGCTGCCGTCGTTCCGGGAGACCGTGATGCGCGCCTGGGACCAGCTGTACGGCCTGAGCGCCCGTATCGCCGCCGGTATGGCCCTCAGCCTCGGCGTCGACGAGCACCACTTCGCGCCGTACCACGGCGTGGAGCTGAGCGACCTGCGGATGGTGCACTACCCGCCGTACAACGAGACCGTCGGCCGGACCGCGCCCGAGAAGCTGGCGATGGCGGAGGTCGACCACGGCTTCGGCGCGCATGTCGACTACGGCTTCCTCGCGGTGCTCCAGCAGGACGAGGTGGGCGGTCTGGAGGTGCTGAACGCGGAGGGTGCGTGGATCCCGGCACCGCACATCCCCGGGACCTTCCTCGTCAACATCGGCCAGATGATGCAGCGCTGGACCAACGACCGCTACCGCGCCACCTGGCACCGCGTGCAGCTCCCGGGGGCCGTCGACCGCTACTCGATCCCCTTCTTCTTCGAGCCCGCCTACGACGCCGTGATCAGCCCGCTGGACGTCTGCTGCGACGACGAGAACCCGCCGCGCTACGAGGCCGTCCAGTTCGGCCCCTACGTGGTGGAGCTCTTCTCCAAGGCCTACGACTGAACCCGCGTCCGAGGTCCCCGACCGACCCCGCGCGGCCCGTCACGACTCCCGCACATCCGACACCAGGAGACAGGTACCGCTCATGGACAAGCCGCTGATCGTCAACTCGTGGAACGAGTGGGACCCGCTGCAGGAGATGGTGGTCGGCTCCGCCGACAACGCCTCCTTCGAACCCGTGGAGCCCGGCAGCCGGCCCGCCGTCCGCAACGCGCCCGACACCCCGTTCCCCACCGGCCCCAAGTCCAAGGAGGCCATCGACCGGGCCAACGAGGAACTCGACGGTCTGGTCCGGGTGCTTCAGTCCCAGGGCGTCACCGTGCGCCGCCCCGAGCCGCACGACTTCTCGGCCCCGGTGCGCACCCCCGACTTCGAGGTGGAGAACCAGTACTGCGCGGTCTGCCCGCGCGACGTGATGATCACCATGGGCAACGAGATCATCGAGGCCACCATGTCGCGCCGCGCCCGGTACTTCGAGTACCAGCCCTACCGCAAGCTGGTCTACGAGTACTGGAACGCCGACCCCCGCGTCGAGTGGACGACCGCGCCCAAGCCGTCGATGGCCGACGGGATGTACCGCGAGGAGTTCTGGGAGTGGCCGCTTCAGGAGCGGCACGCCAAGATGCACTCCTTCGAGTTCTGCGTCAACCAGGACGAGGTCGTCTTCGACGCCGCCGACATGAGCCGGCTGGGCCGCGACATCCTGGTCCAGGAGTCGATGACCACCAACCGGGCCGGCATCCACTGGCTCAGGCGCCATCTGGAGCCGCGTGGCTTCCGCGTCCACCCGGTCCACTTCCCGCTGGACTTCTTCCCCTCGCACATCGACTGCACCTTCGTGCCGCTGCGCCCGGGACTCATCCTCACCAACCCGGAGCGCCCGCTGCGCGAGGGCGAGGAGCGGATGTTCCTGGACAACGACTGGGAGCTGGTCGAGGCCCCGCAGCCGGTCCTGAACAACGACGAGATGCCGCTGTACTGCCAGTCCTCCAAGTGGCTGTCGATGAACGTGCTCAGCATCTCCCCGACGAAGCTGATCTGCGAGGAGCAGGAGAAGCCCCTGCAGGACCTGCTCGACAAGCTCGGCTTCGAGGTCTTCACCGTCCCCTTCCGCAACGTCTTCGAGTACGGCGGCTCCCTGCACTGCGCCACCTGGGACGTGCGGCGCGAGGGGACCCGCGAGGACTACTTCCCCCGTCTCGCCTACCAGCCGCTGGTCTGACCGCTCACGATGGGAGCCCCCATGTACATCCTCGGCATCAACTCGGTCTACCACGAGTCCTCGGCCGCTCTGCTGAAGGACGGCGAACTGGTCGCGTCGGCGGAGGAGGAGCGCTTCAACCGCGTCAAGCACGGCAAGCAGGCCCGTGCCGACAACCCCGACGAACTGCCCATGAACGCCATCCGGTTCTGCCTGGACAAGGCGGGCATCACCCTGGCGGACGTGGACCACGTCACCTGCGCGGCCGACCCGGCGGAGATCCAGGCCGTCAGGGACGGCGGACTGCCCTCCCCCTGGGACAGCACCGAGAAGCAGTCGCTGTTCCTCGCCACCCTGCCCGGCATCCCCAAGAAGTTCGCGGAGTCGGGCTTCACCGGTGACTTCCACTGGGTGGCGCACCACACCGCGCACGGCGCGTCGGCGTACTTCGCGTCCGCCTTCCCCGACGCCGCGGTCCTGGTCGTCGACGCGCTCGGCGACGACGCCTACTCGACCCGCTTCTACCACGGCCGGGGCAACGCCCTGGAGTGCGTACAGAGCGTCCGCTACCCGGCCTCCATCGGCTATCTGTGGGAACTGGTCTCGGTCTTCCTCGGCTTCGGGGTCTACGACGCCGCCAAGGTCATGGGCCTCGCCGCGTACGGCGAACCGGCACGGTTCACGGAGGGCTTCGACCGGCTCGCCCGGACCACCGAGGACGGCGGCTTCGACATGCGCCACGACCTGCTGAAGTTCAGCGACATCCTGTACTACCCGCCGTCCGCCGACACCTCGGGCCTGGAGTCGGTGCTCGGCGTCCGGCCCCGGCGCCCCGACGAGCCGCTGGAGGACGTGCACCACGACATCGCCGCGGCGCTCCAGGAGAAGACCAACGAACTCGTCCTGCACATGGCGCGCCATCTGCACGACGTGACGGGCGCGACCCGGCTCTGCCTGGCGGGCGGCGTCGCCCTCAACTGCGTCACCAACCAGGTGGCCTTCGAGCAGGGCCCGTTCGACGAGCTGTACGTCCAGCCCGCGGCTCACGACGGCGGACTCGCCCTGGGCGCCGCCCTCCATGTGTGGAACGCGATCCTCGGCCAGAAGCGCGGCTCGGAGATGCGCCACGCCTACTGGGGTCCGTCCTACACCGAGGCGGAGATCGAGAAGGAGCTGTCCGCCCGCGACGGCCTGGTCGTGGAGCGCCCCGAGGACTACGAGAAGCGGGTGGCGCACCTGCTCAGCGAGGGCCATGTCATCGGGCTGTTCCAGGGGGCCATGGAACTCGGCCCCCGGGCGCTCGGCAACCGCAGCATCATCGGCGACCCTCGCAGCCGCTCCATGCGCGACGACCTCAACCACAAGGTCAAGCACCGGGAGTATTTCCGTCCGCTGGCGCCCAGCGTGCTCAGCGAGGCGGTGCCCGAGTGGTTCGAGGTCGCCAAGGAGACCAGCGCGGGCGACTTCATGCTGATGGCGTACCCGGCGAAGGCCGACAAGTACGACCGGATGGGTGCCGTGCTGCACGTCGACAACACCTGCCGCATCCAGGCCGTGCGCGCCGACGTCAACCCGCGCTTCCACCGCATCATCAGCGAGTTCGAGGCGCTCACGGGTGTCCCCATGGTCCTGAACACCTCGTTCAACGACCAGGAGCCCATCATCTGCTCGCCGGCCGACGCCCTGGCCACCTTCCTCAAGACCGAGATCGACTATCTGGCCATCGGACCGTTCCTCGTGCGCAAGGACGTCTCGGAAGGAGGCGTGGAGGGGGCGGCGGGATGAGGCCGCACATCGCGCGCATCCAGGAGGCGGTGCGCCGCATGGTCGAGGACCGGGGCCCGTACTGGGCGCCGGACCCGGCCGATGTGTATCTCGCCGAGCGGGTGGCCGCCCTGCGCGAGGCCGGTGGCGGCGATGCCGCCGACCGGTCCGCCGCGGGGCGGCACCTCGCCGAGGTGATCGTCGCGGCGGTGGCCCTGGCCAACGGCTACGGCATCCCGCTGCAACAGGCGTTCATCGAGTCGTCCTGGCCCGCCGACCTGACCGAGGCGTCGCTGTGGCCCGAGCGGCCGCTGCCGCTGCCCGAGGCCGTGGACCGGCTGACCGCCGCCGCCGAGCCGGTCCGCCGGACCATGGCCTTCCATCGCTCCGACGCCCGGCAGGGCGGCGATCCGGACCTCGTGGCCCTGCGCCGGCTGCTGCCCGACGTGCTGAGGGCCGCGATCGCCGGCTTCGCCTCGTACGAGGAGCTGAGCGAGCAGCTGGTGCGGTTGCTGGAGTCCACCCGGGGCAGGGAACGGGCGGTGGCGGAGTCGGAGTTCGACCCGTCCCGGGCCGAGTCCGTCCGGCTCATCCGCCCCATCCAGATGGAGACCTTCTGCCCGTTCGCCCAGAAGTCGGTGCTGTGGGGACCGCCGTCCTACGACGAGGACCGCTCGTTCGCGGACAACATGAAGGCGTCCCTGCCGGCCGTGCGCCGCTTCCTGCGGATTCTGGACCGCGATGTCATCGACGGATTCGTCTACGCCTTTCCCACCCGGGTGTTCGGCGACACGTTCGACGAGCTGACCCAGGTTTTCCGGAATTTCATGGAGTTCTTGCACCGGAATCTCACGGAAGCGGCTCCCGCGGGTCTTGATCCGGCGATCGCGACCGATCCCCGGTGGTACTTCGTTCTGGAGGGAGAGGAATGTTTCATCAGTGTGTTCGCGCCGTGCTACCCGCATGACCATTCGCGGTACATGAATGGTGTCGAGGGCCATTTCATCTTCATGCTCCAGCCCGAGGCGGCGATCGTGCGGGTGCTGACGAAAGACGACTACCACCCGCGTTCCGAGGCGATACGCCGGCGATTCCAGGACGGATTCCAGCGCTACCCCCTGGCCGATCTGGAGATCGACCGGTTCCTGCTGCCGCTGCGGGCGGACGACCCGCCCGTCAGGTGGTACGAACTGGCGCCCACCCTCTGACACCCTCCGAACCGGCCCCGCCGTCGTCCGGGGCCGGTCCTCAGCTCAGCAGCAGCTTCCCGATCCGGCGCGAGGCGATGTACAGCCCGCCGGCGGCCAGTACGGCGAGGAACCCGACGTGTCCGATCATGGTCGGGTCCAGCACCCCGACGGACAGTCCCCGGGCCAGCTCGATGCCGTGGTAGAGCGGCGACAGCTCCACCAGCCACCGCAGCGACGCCGGGTACACCGACATCGGGTAGAAGGTCGTGGAGAACAGGAACATCGGCATCACGACGGCATGGATGTAGTCGAACTGCGAGGACGACCGCAGCAGCGTCGCGCACACCATGCCGATCGCCGCGAACGCGGTCGCGATGAGCAGGGCCGTCGGGATCAGCAGCAGGGCCCACGGGGATGTGGCGAGCCCCATGGCCGCCATCACACCGAGGAACGCCACCGCGTACAGACCGCTGCGCAGCACCGCCCAGGAGATCTCGCCGATCGCCACGTCCAGCGTGCCCATGGGGGTCGCCAGCACCGCGTCGTAGAGCCGGTCGAAGCGCAGTTTGTAGAAGATGCTCAGCGTCTCGTAGACCGCGCCGTTCATCGCGGAGGCCACCAGCAGCGCCGGGGCGACGAACGCGACGTAGCTCATGGGACGGCCGTCCGGACCGGTCACCTCGCCGATCAGCGAGCTGAACCCGACCTGGAACGCCAGCAGATAGAACAGCGGCTCGAAGACTCCGGACACCAGCACCAGCCAGGCCCGGGAGTACAGCAGCACACTGCGTTCGACCAGGCGGAAGGACAGTCCGGAGTACGAGCCGGCGGGCAGCATCCGCAGCAGCGGACCGCCGCCGACGGGCCGCCCGCCGACGGTGGGCCGGGCACCGGCCTCGGGGGTCCGGGCGGTGGTCGTCGGCTCGTTCACGTCAGACCACCAGCCTGCGGGAGAAGCTCCGGCGGCCGAGCAGCACGCCGATGACCAGCATGGCCAGCAGGAACAGCGCGTGCCCCAGGGCAGGCAGGGGCGACAGACCGCCCAGGGTGACCCCCCTGACCAGCTCGTTGCCGTGCCAGATCGGGGAGATCCACACCAGGGGCAGACACGGCCCGGGCAGCCGGTCGACGGGGAAGTAGGTGCCGGCGAACAGGGTCATCGGCAGCACGACGAACCGGTTCAGGGCGACGAAGGCGTGCCCCTCCCCGCGGGTGACGGCGGCGAAGGCCATGACCGGCGCGGCGCAGGCCGCCCCGGTGAACACCGTCAGCGGCAGGGCGAGCAGCACCCCGAATCCGGTCCACGCCCCGAAGAGGGCGGCGGTGATCCCGTAGATCACCGCGGAGATCGACAGACGCAGGGCGATCCACAACAGCTGTGCCCCGTACAGCTGCTGGGGGGTGATGGGGGTGGCGACGACCGCGATGTAGTCCTGCTTCCACTTGAAGCCGGACAGGACGGGGTGGCCCGCCTCGTTGACCGCGGTGGCCACGATGCCGCTGACCAGCAGCGTCGGGGCGATGTACTGGAGATAGGTGTGCCCGCCGAGGAACGAGGCGTCCTTGACCTGGGAGCCGAGGCCGAGGCCCATCGCGCCGAGGAACAGCAGCGGCTGGAGGCCGGAGGAGTACAGGTTCGCCCGCCAGTAGCGCCGGTACCAGGCCCACTGGACCTCCAGACGCAAGCCCATGGCCCGCCAGGGGCCGACCACGGCGCCCGTGGCCCGGGCGGGCGGGGCGAGGGTCTGCCGGGAGGTGTCGGTGGCCATCTCAGTCCACCAGGGTCCGGCCGGTCAGCCGCAGGAAGACGTCCTCCAGGGTGGAGCGCCGCACCAGGCTGGACAGCGGATGGACGTCCCGCTCGACGACCCGGGTCGCCGTCGCGTCGGCGTTCTTGGTGTAGAGCAGCAGCCGGTCCGGCAGCACCTCGACGCGCTCGGCCAGGTCCTCCACCGCGGACACGTGCCGGGTCTGGGTGCCGGGGTGGAAGCGCAGCTCCAGCACCTCACGGGTGGAGTACTGCTCGATGAGGCCGGCGGGGGACCCCTCGGCGACGATCCGGCCGCCGTCCATCACGACCAGGCGGTCGCACAGCTGCTCGGCCTCGTCCATGTAGTGCGTGGTCAGGATGAGGGTGACTCCGCTCTGTTTGAGCCGGAACAGCCGCTCCCACAGCAGATGCCGGGCCTGCGGGTCCAGCCCGGTGGTCGGCTCGTCGAGGAGCAGCACCTCGGGGTCGTTGACCAGACCGCGGGCGATGGCCAGCCGTCTCTTCATGCCGCCGGACAGCGGCTGGACCTCGTCGTCCGCGCGGTCGGAGAGCCGGGCGAACTCCATCAGCTCGACGGCCTTGCCGCGCACATGCGCCCGCGACAGCCCGAAGTACCGCCCGTAGGTCTGGAGGTTCTGCCGTACGGTCAGCTCCATGTCCAGGTTGTCGGTCTGCGGCACGGTGCCGATCCGGGCCCGGATGGCCGGGCCGTGCGTCTGCGGGTCCATGCCGAGCACGCTCAGGGTGCCGCCGGTGCGGGGAGAGGTGCAGGCGATCATCCGCATGGTCGAGGACTTGCCCGCGCCGTTCGGACCCAGCAGGCCGAATGCCTCACCGCGGGCCACCTCGAAATCGATGCCGCCCACCGCTTCGAACGAGCCGAACTGCTTTTTCAGGCCTCTGGCCGAAACGACAGCGGTATCGTCGAAGCCCGTCTCGGTCGTGCTCACCGGCCACCTCCCCCGCCATTCCATCGGCCGCTCGGATCCTATGAGGTCCGGGGGATCAGCCGCAAGAACTCCACGCCCGGCCCCCGAGATCCGTGGACCTTGCTTGACATGCCGTCACATCCCTTGGTGGACCGCTTCATCGAACCTTGCCGCCCCTGCGGGCCGGTGTTAGCGTGACCACCGTGAATGCAATGGACCAGCACAACTCGTCCGTGGATACGGGATATTTCGTCGAGGTGTCCATTCCTGGAATGGAACTCTGGCCGGAGTTGCGAAACCGCGCCCGAAGTCTCCGCGAGCACGGCGTTCCCGTTCTCTTCCTCTGCGCCGCCGAGTTCGTCTCGGTGTACGAGGAGTGCGCGGACGAAGTGATCGTCTGTTCCGATGTCTTCTCCGAGGACGCGGTGGTCGAGGCGCTGAGCCCCTACCGGGGCAGGCTCGACCGGTTCTCGATCATCAACGACAAGATCTGGCCGGTGCAGTTGGGCGCCGCACGCCGCCTCGGCATGGACTTCCCCGGCTTCGAGGGGCAGCTGAACTGCCGCATCAAGCCCCGGCTGCGGGAGGTGCTCGGCGGCATGCTGCCGCTGCGCACCGAGGTGTTCAAGGCCGCGGACCTGTCGCGGGAGAACGTCGCCGCGGCGGTCGAGCGGCTGGGCGTGCCCTTTGTGATCAAGCCGATCTGGGGCACGGCGAGCGCCTTCGTGGAGATCGTCCAGGACCCGGAGCGTGCCTACGACGAGCTGGCGGAGACCTTCGAGAGTCTGCGGGAGGGCCATCCGCACGGCCCGTTCGACGACGGGACCCGAGTGTGGGACCCGCGGGGCGAGGTGCTGCTGGAGTCCTTCATCGGCGAGGGCCGGGAGCTGTCCTTCGAGGCGTTCATGCAGAGCGGCCAACTGGTGTCGCTGCTGATCCAGGAGAAGCTGCTGTGGGCCCAGGAGGGCGGCTTCCGGCTGGAGACGGCGAACGTCTGCCCGACCCCCTTCGTCTCGGCCGAGGAAGAGGAACGCATCCGTGTGATCCTCCAGGACGCGCTGCGCAAGCTCGGCGTGGACGACACCTTCGTCCACATCGAGCTGAAGTGGGACGGCGAGCGCGTGTCGATCATCGAGGTGAACCCGCGGATCGGCGGGGGCAGCGTGGCCAAGACGCTCATCGCGTGGCTCGGCGTCGACGTCCGGGACATGGGCCGCAAGCTCCAGATGGGCGAGCCGCTGCCGCGGACGTACCCGCGCGCCAAGGAGGGCTTCCTCCTCGGGGTGTTCGTCAACGCCGAGGAGTCCGGGATCTTCAAGGAGTTCACCGGGCTGGACTGGGTGCACGCCCAGCCGGAGTTCGACTTCGAGCAGCAGTATCTGGAGCCGGGCCACCGGGTGCCGGCCCGTGGTGAGTCGAAGGCCACCCGTGAGGGCTGGATGTACACCTACGACGCCTTCTATCACTGCACGGACGTCGACCGGATCCCGTATCTGCACGAGGAGACCCGGAAGCGCGTCAAACTCGTGTTCGAATAGGCCGAGGTTCCGGCCGCTCCGTCGCACGGATCTGTGGGCCACCGTCGAGTGAGAGACTGGTGGCCCAGAGACCATCCGACCGCGGGGTCGGCCAGAAGGGAGCCCGGCCGTGTCCAGTGCGCGGACCATCCGCCAGTTCGAGCAGCGTATGGCCGAGGTCCTCCGGATCCGACCGACCGAGGTCAAGGAGATCTTCCGGGGGGCCCGCCCGACCTCCATCCGCGTCAACCGGCTGCTCGACGAGGAGACGTACCAGGACACGCTGCGGGCCGTGCGCGAGAAGGCACCCAAGGCCTTCCCGGTCGACTGGTGCGAGCACACCTTCCTGTGGCCGGAGAACGACGGCTTCGAGGACATGCTCGAGCTGGCCCACCAGGGCCGGGTCTATCTGCAGAACGCCTCCAGCCTCATCCCGCCCGTCGCGCTGTCGCCGCGCCCCGGCGAGGACCTCCTCGACGTGGCCGCCGCCCCCGGCGGAAAGGCCTTCCACGTCGCCGCGCGCGTCGGCAACGACTGCCGGCTGTGGCTCAACGACGGTGCCGCCCCCCGCGCCCGCAAGATGGGCGAGCTCGCCGAGCTGTACGGCGTGCGCTACGCGGAGCTGACCACGCACCCCGCGCAGTACATCGACAAGTCGCTGCCCGCCGAGTCCTTCGACCGCATCCTGCTGGACGTCCAGTGCTCCGGCGAGGGACGGATCGATCTGCGCCGCTCCAGCTCCCTGAAGTTCTGGTCCGAGGAGCGCATCGAGAAGTACAAGTTCCTCCAGACCAAGATGATCACCGCGGCCTACAAGCTGCTGCGGCCCGGCGGCGTCATGGTGTACTCCACCTGCACCCTCAGCCCCGAGGAGAACGAGTTCCCGGTCAGCAAGAACCTGGAACGGCACAAGGACCTCACCGTGGAGCCCCTGGACTTCGCCGAACCGTCGTTCCTGCCCGGCGTCACCTCCTGGCGCGGTATGAAGTTCGACGAGCGCGTGAGGAACGCCGTCCGGGTGGCGCCCACCGACACCTTCGAGGGCTTCTTCGTCGCCCGCCTCGCCAAGGCGCCGGCCGAGAGCTAGGCGCCGGCCGAGAGCTAGGAGCCGGCCCGAAGTCGGCACCGACCCGACCGGGGGTCGTGCCGATCGCTCCCGGACCGGCTCCCGGCCGTGCTCAGCCGGGCAGCGGGACGGTGTCCGCCACGACCTTCTGCTCGGCGACGTCCAGCGCGTGCCCCGTGGCCTTCTCGTCGTCGGCCACCGCGACCAGTGCCGCGAGCCGCGGGATCGGGTTCTTCGGCGGCAGCAGCAGCCGTGTCCCGGGCGGGGCCAGCACCGTGGCGTGGGCGATGCCGGGCACGGCGGCCGCTTCCTGGAGATCGACGCCGCGCACCTCGCAGTCCTGCGCCGGATAGACGAAGCGGACCTCCGCGGTGCGGCCCGGCCCGCCGCCCCCGCCCTCGGAGAACCGGGGCACCCGGCCCAGGGCGATCTCGGCGGCCGCCTTCACCAGGTCGATCCCGGTGGCCATCCGGCTGATCAGGGGGATCAGGTCCCCGCCGAGCCGTCCGTTCAGCTCGACCAGCCGGGGTCCGGCCGGGGTGAGCCGGACCTCGGCGTGCGTGACACCGAAGTCGACCCCGAGCACCTGGTGCGTGGCGCGCACCAGCTCCACCACCTCCGGATCCAGCGCCTGCGAGGTGAGGGCCGTCACCAGATGGCCCACCTCCTCGAAGTAGGGCGGGAACCCGAGCCGCTTGCGGGCCACGTGCACACAGCGGACCTCGCCCTCGAAGACAACGCTGTCGACACTGATCTCGGGGCCGTCCAGATACTCCTCGACGAGGATGCCCTCACCGGCCGGCAGCGTGGCGTACGCCGCCCCGGAGGCCAGCTCGAACGCCGTACGGACCGCGGCCTCGTCCTCGGCCCTGACCACCCCGATGCTGCCCGCCAGGGAGCGCGGCTTCACCACGACCGGCCGGCCGAACTCCGCCGCCGCGCGCGCCGCCTCGTCCGCGGACCGCACCAGCCGGTGGCGCGGCGAGGGCAGCCCCGCCTCGGCCATCAGCGACCTCGTCAGGTACTTGTCCCGGCACCGGGCCACCGCGGTGGCCGACATATGCGGCAGTCCGAGCTTTCCGGCGGCCACGGCGGTGGCCTCCAGGACCAGCTCGTCCCAGGTGAACACCCCGCCCCGCCCGTCCGGCCCGGCGAGTTCGGACACCGCGGCGGCGATCGCGCCGGGGTCCGTGCAGTCGGCCACCCGGTGGTCCGTCAGATACCGGGACTGCCAGGTGGGGGGCGTCGGCAGGACCGCCGTCAGCTCGTAGTCCTCGACGAGCGCGCGGAAGGAGTACTCCCGATAGGGCTGCCCTCCGCTGCCCACGACCGTCAGCCGCGGCCTCGCCTGTCCCGTCACGGTGTGTCTCCCCTCGATGATGCCGGTGCGGTCGTGCCGGTACGCCCGGGGAGCGACTCAGTGCACGGCGACGGTGCCGAGCAGCTCCCGGCCGTCTTCCCCTCGTACGTGATCGACACGGGTCCCACGATCCACCAAGAACGCGACGGACGCCATGGCCGCCGGGGAGAGCCGGGCGAGGGACGCGCCGGCCGACCGCAACACCGTTCCGCCGTCCAGGAGTTCGGGCCGTCCCGGATACGCCGTCAGCCGGGCCGACCCGAACCGCTCGCTCACCCCGATGTCGGTGGGCGGGACGCGCAGACCGTCCCCGGTGGCCTTGAGGACGGCCTCCTTGTACGTCCACCACCGCACGAGCATCCCGGCCCGCGTCCCCTCCGGCGCCTCGCGCAGCTCCGCCCGCTCCTCCGGCCGCAGCGCCCGTTCGAGGGCGGCCAGGCTCGCCGGGGTCGGCCCGCCGGCCGGGGCCTCGGCCGCGTCGAGACCGACCGCCGCGCCCGTGCTCACCGCGACGGCGACGGCCTGCCCCGCGTACGACACCGACACATGCACCGGCCCCTCGATCCGGGGCCGCCCGTGCGGCACGGCGCAGTCCGGGCAGTTCCGCGCCACCGGCACCTCCTGCGGCGCACACCCCAACTCCCGTGCGGCGGCCAGCCGCAGCAGGGCGGCGGACACGGTGAAGCGACGGCGGTCCGCAGCACTGGCGTACCGCTCGCGTCGTACGGCCTCGGCTGGACCCAGCAGGGCGTCCAGTTCCGGCCGGTGGTCGCCGGCCCCGGCCCACCACACCCGGCAAGCCACGGCGGGGCTCATCCGACCCGCTGCGCGGCCGCGTCAACCGCGGTGCGCACGTCCCGTACGACATGGGTGAGCAGGGGCTGTGGGTCCGCGGCGAAGTAGAAGTGGCCTCCGTCGAACATCCGCATACCGAGAAAAGCGGAGGACCGCCCGGTCCACGCGGCCAGTTGCTCCGGAGGCGGGGAGACGTCGTAGCGGCCGCCGAACACCGACAGGGGTACGCGCAGCGGCGGGCCCGGCTCGGAGTGCCAGGTCTCCACCAGTCGAAGATCGGACCGGATGAGCCGGCCGAATATCTCCCACAGGGCCGGGTTGTCCAGCAGTTGCGCGGGGGTGCCGCCCAGCTCGGCGACGCTCCTGCGCAGCCCCTCGTCGTCGAGCGTGTGCCGGTGGACGGAGAGCGGCGTGCCGGGCGCCCGGCAGGCGGAGACGCCGAGCCAGACCGGGGGTACGCGTCCCTCCGCGATCAGCCGGCGGGTCAGCTCGTAGGCGACGATGCCACCCATGCTGTGCCCGAAGAAGGCGTAGGGGACCTCCGGTTCGGGCGGGACCACGTCGAGGAAGTGCGCGAGGAGGGCGTCGAGGTCGTCGATCGGCTGATGCCTCATCTGGGTGCCGTGCCCGGGCGCGTCGAGCGCCCGCAGCTCCCAGCCCTCCGGAAGCAGCCGGCGCCAGGGGTGGAACAGAGCGCTCGACCCCCCGGCATGGTGGAATCCGAACAGCCGGACCTCGGTGGTGGGACGGGTCACGATGCCGCTCAAGGGTGGTCCTTCCGTGCTCGCCGGTGATCCATCGCTGGCGGGGTCGCTACGCGCACTACGAAATCTACGTCAATCATGCGCTGCGCGCGGTGAGTTGGGTCACCACGGAGATGCCCGCGCTCCCGGGCGAAGGCCCCGGCCCCCGGCCCGCCCCGGTCACGCCAGGCTGTCCCGCCAGGCACGGTGCAGATCCGCGAACCGGCCCGTTCCCGCGATCAGTTCGGCGGGGCGGCCGTCCTCGACGATACGTCCGTCCTCCATGACCAGGACCCGGTCCGCGATCTCCACCGTCGACAGCCGGTGCGCGATCACGACGGCCGTACGGCCCCGCAGCACCGTCTCCATGGCGCGCTGCACGGCCCGTTCGCCGGGGATGTCCAGGGAGCTGGTCGCCTCGTCGAGGATCAGGACCGCCGGATCCGCCAGCAGGGCGCGGGCGAACGCGACGAGCTGGCGCTGACCGGCGGAGATACGGCCGCCGCGCTTGCGTACGTCGGTGTCGTAGCCGTCGGGCAGCGCGCTGATGAAGTCGTGCGCGCCGATCGCCTTGGCCGCCCGCTCGATCTCCTCGCGGGTCGCGTCCGGACGGCCGATCGCGATGTTCTCGGCGACCGTACCGGAGAACAGGAACGCCTCCTGGGTCACCATCACCACCCCCCGGCGCAGTTCGGGCAGGGCGAGGTCCCGCAGGTCCACGCCGTCCAGCAGGACCCGGCCGTCGGAGGGGTCGTAGAAGCGGGCGAGCAGCTTGGCGAGCGTCGACTTGCCGGCGCCCGTCGCGCCGACCACCGCGACCGTCTGCCCGGCGGGCAGCGTCAGCGAGAAGTGCGGCAGCACCTCCCCGCCCGTGCGGTACGCGAACCGTACGTCCTCGAACACGACCCGGCGGCCGGGCTGTTCGCCCGTGAGGGCCGGCAGCGGCACGGGGGCGGACGGCTCGGGCACCGAAGGCGTCTGCGCCAGCAGGCCCGCGATCTTCTCCAGCGAGGCCGCCGCCGACTGGTAGGCGTTGAGGAACATCCCGAGGCGGTCGATGGGGTCGTACAGGCGCCGCAGATAGAGGACCGCGGCCGCGAGCACGCCCAGCGCCAGCGACCCGTCCGCCACCCGGGACGCGCCCCACAGCACGATTCCGGCCACCGCCGTGTTGGCCACCAGCCGGGAGCCGGTGACATAGCGGGCCATCTCCAGCAGCGCGTCGCCGTTGGTCTTCGCGTGCCGCGCGTTCAGGACGCGGAAGCCGGCGTCGTTGGCGGCCTCGCGGCGGAACGCGCGCACCGGCCGGATGCCGTTCATCGTCTCCGCGAACTTGACGATGACCGCGGCGATCGCGGTCGACCGGCGGCGGAAGATCCGGCCCGCCCGGCGCCGGTAGAGCCGCACCAGCCAGTACAGCGGCACCAGGGACACCACCGCCACCGCGCCCAGGCCGAGGTCCAGCCAGAGCAGCATCGCGGAGATGTAGACGAACGACAGGATGACCGTGACCAGTTCCTGCAGGCCCTCGCTGAGCAGTTCCCGCAGCGACTCCACGTCCGTCGTGGACCGGGAGATCAGCCGGCCGGAGGTGTAGCGCTCGTGGAAGTCGACGCTCAGTGCCTGCGCATGGCGGAAGATCCGGCCGCGCAGATCGAGCAGCACGTCCTGGTTGACGCGGGCGGAGGCGATGATGAACGCGTACTGGAGCCCGCCGCCGGCCAGGGCGGACAGCAGATAGCCGACCGCCACCGCGATCAGCGGACCGTGGTCGCCGTCCCGGAACGCGGGCACGGCCCGGTCGATGGCGTACGCCACGAGCAGCGGGCCCACCTGCACGGCCGCCTGCTGGAGCAGGAGCAGCACACAGGTCACCACGGTCCGGGCCCGCAGCGGGGCGAGCAGGGAGCGCAGCAGCGCGGCCGTGGCGCCCGGGGGCGTGGGCAGGGTGTCACGGTCGAACGGGTCGCCGGAGGCGGCGGACGGCGGGGCGGAGGGCCCCTGCCGCTCGTCCTCGTCGTTCGGCGCGGTGGTCGTCTGCGCCGTCATCGGGCCTCCTCGCGGTCCTCGCCGTGCTCGGGGCGTCCGGACATCAGATGGGCGTACTCGGCGTTCGTGCGCAGCAGTTCCTGGTGGGTGCCCACGGCGGCGATGCGGCCGCCGGAGAGCAGTGCGACGCGGTCGGCGAGCAGGACCGTGGACGGGCGGTGCGCGACGACCAGGGCGGTGGTGCCGTCCAGCACCCGGCGCAGCGCCGCCTCGACCGCGGCCTCGGTGTGCACGTCCAGGGCGGAGAGCGGGTCGTCGAGCACCAGGAAGCGGGGGGTGCCGACGACGGCACGGGCCAGCGCGAGGCGCTGCCGCTGGCCGCCGGACAGGCTGAGGCCCTGCTCGCCGACCTGGGTCCGGGTGCCCTGGGGCAGGGCGTGGGCGAAGTCGGCCTGCGCGACGCCGAGGGCGCGCTCCAGTTCCAGGTCCCCGGCGGTGTCCGGGGCACCCATGAGAACGTTGTCGGCGACGGTCGCGGAGAAGAGGGTCGGCTCCTCGAAGGCGACGGCCACCCGGGTCCGCAGCTCCGCGCGGGACAGGGCCGTGATGTCCTCGCCGTCCAGCGTGATCCGGCCCGACGTGACCTCGTGCAGCCGGGGGATGAGCGCGGTCAGCGTGGTCTTGCCGCTGCCGGTGGCGCCCACGAGGGCCATGGTCTCGCCGGGGCGGATGTGGAGGTCGACGCCGTCGAGGACGGCGGCGGAACCGGCGGGCGCGTCGGGGTAGCGGAAGCGGACGCCGTCGAAGCGCAGTCCGTCCGTGACCGCGGACGGCGGGACCGCCGGGACACCGAGGGACTCCACGCCCACGTCGACCGCGTCGCTCTCGGGTCGTTCGTCCATCACCTCGAAGTACCGCTCCGTGGCCGTGGCCGCCTCCTGGCTCATCGCCAGCAGGAAGCCGATCGAGTCCACCGGCCAGCGCAGCGCCAGCGCCGTCGACAGGAACGCCACCAGCGTGCCCGCGGACAGGGCGCCGTCGGCCACCCGTACCGTCCCGAGCACCAGCACGACCCCGATGGCCAGCTCCGGCAGGGTGACGATGACCGCCCAGATCCACGCGAGCAGCCGCGCCTTCTCCAGCTCCGTCCCGCGCAGGGTGCGCGACAGCTCCCGGAACGCCCGGGCCTGGCTGCGGTGGCGGCCGAACCCCTTGACGATCCGGATGCCGAGCACGCTCTCCTCGACCACGGTCGTCAGATCGCCCACCTGGTCCTGCGCCCGCCGCGCCACCTCCGCGTAACGCCGCTCGAAGACCCAGCACATGACCACCACCGGGATGCCGGGCCCCAGGACGACCAGTCCGAGCACCGCGTCCTGGGACAGCATGATGATCACGCCCACGAGGATGGTCACCCCGTTGACCAGCAGGAACGTCAGCGGGAAGGCGAGGAACTGACGCAGCAGCATCAGATCCGTGGTGCCCCGCGACAGCAGCTGTCCCGAGGCCCAGCGGTCGTGGAAGGCGACCGGAAGGCGCTGTAGATGCCGGTACAGATCCGCCCGCATGTCGGCCTCGACGCGGGACAGCGGGTGGGCCACCAGCCACCGCCGTATCCCGAACAGCACCGCCTCGGCGATCCCGAGCAGCAGCAGATACAGCGCACCGAGCCACACACCGGCCGGATCCCGGTCGGCCACCGGCCCGTCCACCATCCACTTCAGGACGAGCGGGATCACCAGGCCGACACACGACGCGACGATCGCGACGAACGCGGCGGTCAGCAGCCGCGCCCGCACCGGCCGTACATAGGGCCACAGGCGCAGCAGCGTGCGGACGGCCGAGCGGTCCTTGGGTGTCACAGGTTGAGTGGGCATCAGTGCGAGCCTACGGACCGGCACTGACAGTGCCCACCGAGTTTTGGCCCGACCCGGATCCGCCGGTGGTCCACGGCCTCCCACCGCGGTACGGGCCGCGGCCGACGGCCGCAGGTCCTGTCCCCGGCGGTGGCCTCCCCTCTGGTCTCGGCGGTCCGCGCCCCCGGCGACGAGCCGCTCTCCGCCCGCGAACGCGAAGTGCCGGCCCTGGTCGCCAAGGGCACCTCCAACCGCGAGATCGCCCGCGTCCTCTTCATCAGCGAGGCCACGGTCAAGACCCACCTCACCCACCTCTACGCCAAGCTGGGCGTCAAGGACCGCGCGGCGGCGGTGACGGTGGCCTACGACCGGAGGATCCTCGGCTAGTGCCGTGCCGTGCCGTGCCGTGCCGTGCCGTGCCGTGCCGTGCCGTGCGTCGCGAGCCGGCGTCGCGGCGCCGGACCTTCCGTCAGTCCACCACCCGCAGCAGCAGCACCGTCCGCGCGGGCACCGTGACGGTCGTGGCCGCCCGGTGCGGCGTCCCCGGCGGACGCGACTGCTCCTCCCGGGAGGTGTCCACCACCAGTTCGTAGCGCCGCGCCCAGGGACCTCCCGGCAGCACGAAGTCCACCGGCGCCTCCCCGGCGTGCAGCACCGCGAGGAAGCTGTCGTCCACCACCGGTGCCCCCCGTGCGTCACGGCC
This sequence comes from Streptomyces sp. NPDC001222, assembly GCF_042896945.1. NCBI lineage: Bacteria > Bacillati > Actinomycetota > Actinomycetes > Kitasatosporales > Streptomycetaceae > Streptomyces > Streptomyces sp. NPDC001222. The sequence continues at coordinate 187,213 of NZ_JBIAXT010000010.1, read as the reverse complement.
CGGTATGTCGCGGCCCGAGAGATACATGCCCAGGGTCGACGCGGGCGCGTACCAGTCGCCCTCCGTCATCTCCTGCCCGTGTGCCGTGAACCACGCCAGGTCCCGCAGGCCGTCCGCCGAATGGGCCCGCCCGGAGAAGAACGCCCGTCGGCGCAGCACCGGGTGGCGGTGGCGCAGCGCGATCAGCCGGGAGGTCAGCTCGAACAGCTCCCGCCAGCCCGGGTCCTCGAGCAGGCTCCAGTCCACCCAGCCGGTCTCGTTGTCCTGGCAGTAGGCGTTGTTGTTGCCGCGCTGGGTGCGGCCCATCTCGTCGCCCGCCACCAGCATCGGCACCCCCGTCGACAGCAGCAGGGTGGTCAGCAGATTCCGCAGCTGCCGCCGGCGCAGCGCCCGTACCCCCGCGTCGTCCGTGTCCCCCTCCGCGCCGCAGTTCCAGGAGCGGTTGTCGTCGGAGCCGTCGCGATTGCCCTCGCCGTTGGCCTCGTTGTGCTTGCGCTCGTAGGAGACCAGGTCGCGGAGCGTGAAACCGTCGTGCGCCGTCACGAAGTTGACCGACGCGTACGGGCGGCGGCCACCCCACGCGTACAGATCGCTGGAACCCGACAGGCGGTACCCCAGGTCCCGTACGTCCGGCAGCGCGCCCCGCCAGAAGTCCCGTACGGCATTGCGGTAGCGGTCGTTCCACTCCGTCCACAGCGGTGGGAACGCGCCGACCTGGTAGCCGCCCGAGCCCACGTCCCAGGGCTCCGCGATCAGCTTCACCCGGCGCAGCACCGGGTCCTGGGCGATCACGGCCAGAAACGGGGAGAGCATGTCGACGTCGTGCATCGACCGCGCCAGCGCCGCCGCCAGATCGAAGCGGAAGCCGTCCACCCCCATCTCCGTGACCCAGTACCGCAGGGAGTCGGTGATCAGCCGCAGCACCTGCGGCTGCACCACGTGCAGGGTGTTGCCGCAGCCCGTGTAGTCCGCGTATCCGCGCCCGTCGGATTGCAGACGGTAGTAGCCGCGATTGTCGATGCCCTTCAGCGACAGCGTCGGGCCCAGCTCGCCCGCCTCCGCCGTGTGGTTGTAGACCACGTCGAGGATCACCTCGATCCCGGCCGTGTGCAGCGCCCGCACCATCCGCTTGAACTCCCCGACCTGCTGACCGGTCGTGCCCGTGGAGGCGTAGGCCGCGTGAGGGGCGAAGTAGCCGATCGAGTTGTAGCCCCAGTAGTTGCGCAGGCCCCGCCGCAGCAGATGGTCCTCGTGCGCGAACTGGTGCACGGGCAGCAGCTCCACGGCCGTCACCCCGAGCCGCACCAGATGGTCGACCGCCGCGGGGTGCGCCAGGCCCGCGTAGGTGCCGCGCAGTTCCGGGGGGATGCCGGGGTGCAGGCGGGTGAAGCCGCGGACATGCAGCTCGTAGATCACCGAGTCCGCCCACGGGGTCTTCGGACGGTGGTCGTACGTCCATTCGTCGTCGGGTCCGCCGTCGTGCACGACGACACCCTTGGGGACGTACGGCGCCGAGTCCCGCTCGTCGCGCACGGTGTCCGCGACCCGCTGGTCGGGCCAGTCCCGCACATGCCCGTACACCTCCGGCGGCAGACCGAAGTCGCCGTCCACGGCACGCGCGTACGGGTCGAGGAGAAGCTTCGCAGGGTTCCAGCGCGCGCCCGTCCAGGGGTCCCAGCGGCCGTGCACCCGGTAGCCGTACCGCTGACCGGGCATCACGCCCGGCACGAACCCGTGCCAGATCTCGTGCGTCAACTCCGTGAGCGCGACCCGGGTCTCGCGGCTCTCGGCGCCCCGCCCGTCGAACAGGCACAGCTCGACCGCCTCGGCGCCACCCGCCCACAGCGCGAAGTTGGTGCCCACGGCCCCGTCCGGGCCCGCGCGAAAGCGCGCCCCGAGCGGAGTGGGCGAACCCGGCCACACGGGTACGGCCGGCACCGGGCGGCGCCTGCCGTTGAGCACGGCGGCCGGGCGCGCGGACCGTCCCTCGTCCGCCCGCTGCCTCTCCACTGCCTCCTGCTCGGCTGCGCTCGACACCGTTCAGCCTCCCGCGGCTCGTCGGGGCGACACGGAACAAGGGCGTGCGGCATCCGCCCTTTCCGGCCTGCCCGGCTCCGGGGCGCCTGGGCCGGTGCAGGGGACCGGCCGTGCGGGCCTCAAAAGCCCGCGCACACCGATCTCCCGGCACGGGCGCGCCCTTGCGGCTCAGGGGCGCGGCTTCCCGTCGCGTCGTCCTCCCCACTGTTCTGCCCAGAGCGTGGCTCGCACTCACGTTTCCCCAGGAGGGCCTGGGTCGTTGGGCCCGGCGTGATCCACGTACAGACGCAACGGCGGCGCGCGGGAGCCGCGCTGGCCGCCGCACTGACCTGGGCGGGCCTGGTGACCGGCTGCAGCTCCGGATTCGACGAGGCGCTCGGGAAGTCGCCCGCGTCCCGGGACGTCATCCGTGTCTCCCCCGACGACGGCAGCAGGGCCGTGGGCCCCGGAAGGCGGCTGCGGGTGCGGGTGGCCGACGGCCGGCTGGAGTCGGTGACCGTCGTCGCCGCCCAGGACGCGCAGGACACCCCGGTGCCCGGGCATCTCTCCGACGACGGCAGGGTCTGGCGGCCCGACGACGACCGTCTCGCCCTCGCCGCCCGCTACACCGTGGACGCGGTGGCCCACGACGGCAGCGGCCGCCGCTTCGCCCGGCACGCCACCTTCACCACGTTCGTCCCGGCCCGCCGGTTCATCGGCTACGTCACCCCCGAGGACCGCGCCACGGTCGGCACCGGGATGATCGTCTCCCTCCAGTTCAACCGGGAGATCGAGCACCGGGCCGCCGTCGAGCGCGCGATCCGGGTGAGCGCGAGCCCGCCGGTGGAGATCCGCCCGCACTGGTTCGGCCGGGACCGCGTCGACTTCAGGCCCCGCCGGTACTGGCGGCCCGGCACCCGGGTCACCGTCACGCTGCGGCTGCGGGACGTGGAGGGCGCCCCCGGTGTCTACGGCCTGCAGTACAAGACGTTCTCGTTCACCGTCGGCCGCAGTCAGGTCTCCCTCGTCGACGCGGCCGCGCACACCATGCAGGTCCGGCGCGACGGCCGGCTGATCGCCACCGTGCCGATCACCGCGGGCGCCCCGAAGACCACCACGTACAACGGGAAGATGGTGGTCATGGAGATGCTGGAGGTCACCCGCATGGACGGCCGCACGGTCGGCTTCGGTGGCGAGTACGACATCCCCGATGTCCCGCACGCCCTGCGCCTGACCGACTCCGGCACCTTCGTGCACGGCAACTACTGGGCACCGGGCGCCCCCGGGCACAGGAACGTCAGCCACGGCTGCGTGGGCCTCGAGGACGTCAAGGGCGGCGGCTCCCACACGCCCGCGGGCTGGTTCTACGACCGCAGCCTCGTCGGCGACGTGATCGAGGTCGTGCACAGCAGGGACAGGCAGGTCGCTCCCGACAACGGGCTCGGCGGCTGGAACATGAGCTGGCCGGAGTGGACGGCGGGCGGCGCGGACCGGTAGTCGGGAGGGGGACGGACCGTCGGCCGGGAGGGGGTGCGCGGGGGGTGTGCGCCCGGCGGTCCGGGACGCTCCTTCGCGCGCCCCGAAGTTGGGACTGAACAGTGACAATAGCGGGGAGTCATCCGGCCGGGGCGTGTGATTGATTTGCGCAATGCGCGCGCGGGTCGCGAGCCGGGACGGCGGCGACGTGCCAGGGGCGGGAGACCGAGCACGCGCAGGCCCGAAGGGCTGAGCACGGCCGGTTGTCACCACCACCGGCTCGGGCGTCCCTGAGGCGCAGACATGTCGGGGTGTGCGGGCCTGATCAGGCCGTGCGAGGGGAGAACGAACGTGAACGGGCGACCGATATCGGGGGCGTCGGTTGATGCGCGGGGAAGACGGGAGCGGGGGAGCGGCAGTGCCCGGCGGGGACGCAAGGGGCTCACGGCACTGGTACTCGGTGCCCTCCTGGTGACCGCCACCGCGTGCGGCGGGGGAGGGAACGCCGGCTCGGGGGCCGGCGGCGGCAAGGGCAAGGACTCGGGGGAGGCCGCGAACAAGCAGTCGCAGGCCGTCGTCACCATCGCCCCCGAGAACGGCGCCAAGGCCGTGGACACCGGCGGCGCCCTCAAGGTGACCGCCGCGAAGGGCAAGCTGACCGAGGTCAAGGTCGTGGACACCAAGGGCCACGAGGTCGCCGGGACGATATCCGGCGGGGGCACCACCTGGACGCCCTCGACCCATCTGACCGGGGCCACGACGTACAAGGTGCACGCGGTCGCCAAGGACTCCGCGGGGCTCGCCTCCGCCGAGGAGTCCTCGTTCACCACGCTCACCCCGCAGCACACCTTCATCGGCACCTACCAGCCCGACGACGGCACCACGGTCGGCGTCGGCATGCCGTTCTCGATCCACTTCACCCGGGGCATCACCCACCCGGCGGCCGTCGAGAAGGCCATCACCATCAAGACCGAGCCGGCCGTCGAGGTCCGCGGCCACTGGTTCGGCAACGACCGCCTCGACTTCCGGCCCGAGGAGTACTGGAAGGCCGGCACCAAGGTCACCGTGAAGCTCGACCTCGACGGTGTCGAGGGCCGCCCCGGCGTCTACGGCAAGCAGGCGAAGACCGTGCACTTCACCATCGGCCGCAGCCAGGTCTCCACCGTCGACGCCAAGACCCACAAGATGGTCGTCAAGCGCGACGGCAAGGTCATCAAGACCCTCCCGGCCACGACCGGCAAGCCGGGCTACGACACCTGGAACGGCCAGATGGTCATCAGCGAGCGCCTCGTCGTGACCCGGATGAACGGCGAGACCGTCGGCTACGGCGGCGAGTACGACATCAAGGACGTGCCGCACGCCCAGCGCCTGACCGACTCCGGCACCTTCATCCACGGCAACTACTGGGGCGGCGACGCCTTCGGCAACTACAACGCCAGCCACGGCTGCGTCGGCCTGCGCGATGTCCGCGGTGGCTACGACAAGTCCGTGCCGGCCGCGTGGTTCTACGACAACTCGATGATCGGCGACGTCGTCGTCGTGAAGAACTCGCACGACCACACGGTCGCGCCCGACAACGGGCTCAACGGCTGGAACATGCCCTGGAGCGAGTGGATCAAGTAGAAGCACCCGAGAGGCCGGGCCCGGTGTACCGCTGTGAGCGGGTGCACCGGGCCCGTCGCGTTAGTGCCCGTTAACCTACCTGGCATGACTGTGCATCTCGAAGTCGCCGAGGGCGTCGGCACCCTGCGCCTGGACCGCCCGCCGATGAACGCGCTGGATGTCGCCATCCAGGACCGGATCAGGGAACTCGCCGAGGAGGTCACGCGCCGCGAGGACGTACGCGCCGTGATCCTCTACGGCGGGGAGAAGGTGTTCGCGGCGGGCGCGGACATCAAGGAGATGCAGGGCATGGACCACACCGCGATGGTGCTGCGCTCCCGCGCCCTGCAGGACTGCTTCACCACCGTGGCCCGCATCCCCAAGCCGGTCGTCGCAGCCGTCACCGGCTACGCCCTGGGTGGCGGCTGCGAGCTGGCGCTCTGCGCGGACTACCGCATCGCCGCCGAGGACGCGAAGATCGGACAGCCGGAGATCCAGCTCGGCCTGATCCCGGGAGCGGGCGGCACCCAGCGGCTCGCGCGCCTGATCGGCCCGTCGAAGGCCAAGGACCTCATCTTCACCGGGCGGATGGTGAAGGCCGACGAGGCGCTGTCGCTGGGCCTCGTGGACCGGGTGGTGCCGGCCGGGGACGTGTACACCGAGGCGCACGCCTGGGCCGCCAGGCTCGCCAAGGGGCCCGCGATCGCGCTGCGCGCCGCGAAGGAGTCCATCGACGCGGGCCTGGAGTCGAACGTCGAGACCGGGCTCGCGGTGGAACGCAGCTGGTTCGCGAGCCTGTTCGCGACCGAGGACCGGGAGCGCGGCATGCGCAGCTTCGTGGAGGAGGGCCCCGGCAAGGCGAAGTTCGTCTGACGGGGTCGGCGGACGGCGGTGGGGCGGATCTGAGAATTGTTCAGGAAATCACGCTGATCAACTTGCAGTTGACGCCGTGTCTTATCCGCTGTCCCTCGAAGGAGCGGATTATGGCAGCCTTAAGACAACCTTAAGGCTGCACCGCCATCGTCAACTGACTCATGCCCCCAACTTACCTTTGATCGCAGGTCAGTTGGGGTATGCGCCGCTCCAAGTTGCGCCTGGCATATGTCAATCGAATCGTGTGGGATATGTGATCCCTGGGGTCGTGTTCCGTCGTATCGCCCCCCGGCGAGCCCCTGGGCGGCCATGATGGGGTCATGGCGGGGCTGGAGGGTATCGAACAGCCGCGGCGGCACGCGAGTGCGACCGCGGCACGCTGGTCGCCTGCGGTCGAGGACGAACGGGCGCTGAAGGCACTGGAGTTGTACGGCAACCCCGCCGAGACGGAAGTTCCGCTTCCGTCCCTCCCTGAATCCGCGGCCATCGCGCGCCGCCTCGCCCAGGTGGTTGTCCTGCGCCACTGGGGGCTCTCCCCGAGAATGGCCGAGGACGCGGTCCTGCTCGTCTCCGAACTCGTCGGCAACGCCGTACGGCACACCGGCGCGCGCGTCTTCGGATTACGTATGCACCGGCGCCGGGGCCGAATCCGTGTCGAGATCCGCGACCCCTCTCGAGGGCTGCCCTGTCTGATGCCCGTACAGGAGCTGGACGTCAGCGGCCGCGGACTCTTCCTCGTCGACAAGCTCGCCGACCGCTGGGGCGTCGACCTGCTGCCGCGGGGCAAGATGACATGGTTCGAGATGCGGGCCGCCGACCGCTGACCGCGCCCGGCGCCGAATCGCGTGCGTGCGCCCCTACGGAAGCCCCGGTCGCGAGGCGGCCGGGGCTTCCTCGGGTGGTACGGCACAGAGTTGGGGTGTTGGCCGCGACACCCGCGACGAACCGCTGCCCGGGTCAATGGGTGGCTGCCGCAAGGTCGACTATGGCAGACCGGAACCACGGATGCGCGACGGGGTTCGGTCATGGAACCCTGCCTGTGCCGGGTCTGTGGGCGGTTCGTCGTATCATGCGCCGGTGCGACCCGCCAGGCCGCCGGGTGGGCCAATCGCCGCTTTGGGCGTCATCTGCCCCTTAAATGGGGAGAGTGACCACGCCCGTCCCCTCCCCACCACCGGACCCCGCGACGGGCACCGCACGCTCGGTGCCCGACCGCCGCTCGGCGCTGCGCGCGGGCGCGGTGCTCGCAGCCGGCGCGTTCGCCACCGCCTGTTCCCCCGGCCCGACCGTCGTCCATCCCGCGCTTCCCTCCCCCTCCGACGGCGGCGGTTCCCCCCGCGCCGGCACCTGGGCGCCCACGCCGCGGTCCTTCCCCGGGCAGCCCGCCGAGATCGAGCACGGCCCGCGCGACCGGCCCCGGGTGGCCCTCACCTTCCACGGGCAGGGCGACCCCGGCATCGCCGCGGCGATCCTCGACCGGGCCGAGGACGCGGACGCGAGGGTCACCGTGCTCGCGGTCGGCTCCTGGCTGGACGAGCACCCCGACATCGTCCGCCGGATCCTGAGAGGCGGTCACGACCTGGGCAATCACACGCAGCGCCACCTCGCCATCAACACCATGACCGAGGCGGAGGCACGCGCGGAGATCCAGGGATGCGCGGACCGGCTGCGGCGGCTCACCGGATCCATCGGCACCTGGTTCCGCCCCTCGCGCGCGCCCCGCGCCAGCCCGCTCGTCGAGCGGCTGGCCCGTGACGTCGGCTACCCGCACGTCCTGTCGTACGACGTCGACTCGCGCGACTACACCTCGCCGGGCGCCCCGGCCGTCACTCAGAAGGTCACCGACGAGATCCGCAACGGGTCGGTGGTGAGCCTGCACTTCGGGTACGCGGACACGGTCGCAGCCCTCCCCGCCATCCTCCACGAACTCGACCACCGTGGCCTCGCCGCGGTGACCACCACGGAGCTGCTGAGCTGATGCCCCTCTCGACCGTCTCGCGCGTACTGATCGCCGGCGCCGCCCTCGTCGCGCTCGCCGGCTGCAGCAGCGGATCCCACAAGGACCGGGCCCTGCCCTCCAAGGCCCCCATCGACCGAGCCCAGCAGCAGAACGCCGTTCGGGTGCTGCCGGGCATGCCGCCCGTGCTCGACCCGAGCGACATCTACTCGGCCGACCGGCCGGGCCGGCTCTCCGAGGTGGTCAAGGACTTCCCGTCCCGGGTCTACGTCCCCAACACCAACTCCGACACGGTGACCGTCATCGACCCGAAGACGTACCAGGTCCTGGACACGATCCCGGTCGGCCGCCAGCCCCAGCACGTGGTGCCCTCCTGGGACCTGAAGACCCTGTGGGTCAACAACGACCTGGGCAACTCCCTCACGCCGATCGACCCGAGAACCGGCGAGGCGGGCGAGCCCGTCGCCGTGCACGACCCGTACAACCTGTACTTCACGCCGGACGGCCGGTACGCGGTCGTGATGGCCTCCAGGGACCGCGAGCTGGTGTTCCGCGACGCGCACACCATGAAGGTGGTCAAGGCGCTGCCGGTGAGCTGCTACGGCGTCAACCACGCCGACTTCTCCATCGACGGCCGCTACTTCATCGTCTCCTGCGAGTTCAGCGGGGAACTGCTCAAGGTCGACACCGCGAAGATGGAGGTGACCGGCGAGCAGAAGCTGGCGGTCCACGGAGCCATGCCGCAGGACGTCAAGCTCTCCCCGGACGGCAAGACCTTCTACATCGCCGACATGGTGGCCGACGGACTGTGGATCCTGAACGGCGACACCTTCGCCAAGCCGTCCTTCCTCGCCACCGGCAAGGGGGCGCACGGTCTCTACGTCAGCCGCGACTCCCACGAGATGTACATCTCCAACCGGGGCGAGGGCACCATCTCCGTCTTCGACTTCGCGAAGGACAAGCTGACCGCCAAATGGCGCCTGCCGGGCGGCGGCAGCCCCGACATGGGGGGCGTCTCCACCGACGGCACCGTGCTGTGGCTGTCCGGCCGGTACAACTCCGTGGTCTACGCCATCGACACCCGGACCGGGAAGCAGCTCGCCCGGATCAAGGTGGGCAGCGGCCCGCACGGCCTCGCGGTCTATCCGCAGCCGGGCCGCTACTCCCTGGGGCACACGGGCGTCTACCGCTGACCCGGGCTTGAGTCTCCACCCGCTGGAAGGCCCAGACTCGGAGGCATGAACGACAGCGGCACCGGCCTCTTCACCATCGGCGAGCTGGCGCGGGCCACCGGACTGACCGTCCGCACCATCCGGTACTGGTCGGACGAGGGCGCCCTGCCCCCGCTCGCCCGCTCCTCGGGCGGCTACCGGCTCTACGACCCGCGGTCCGTGGCCCGTCTGGAACTCATCCGCACCCTGCGCGAGCTGGGCCTCGGCCTGGACGACGTGCGTGGCGTGCTGGCCGGCGAGCGAACCGTCGCCGAGGTGGCGGCCGCGCATGTGGCCGCCCTGGACGCGCAGATCAGCGCCCTGAAGGTGACCCGGGCGGTGCTGTCGACGGTGGCCCGGCGCGGCTCGAGTGCGGAGGAGACGACCCTGATGAACAGACTGGCACGGCTGTCGGTGGCCGAGCGGAGACGGATCATGGAGGAGTTCGTGGAGGAGATGCTCCACGGGCTCGACACCGTCGATCCGGAGATCCGGGAGCGGATGCGCCGCTCGGCCACGGAACTGCCGGAGGACCCCACACCCGAGCAGGTGGACGCCTGGGTGGAGCTGGCCGAGATGGTGCGGGACCCGGAGTTCCGGGACCTGATGCGGAAGGCGGCCGAGTTCAACGCGGCCGACCGGGGCCCCGATGTGCCCGCCGGGGCGTCCCTGTGGTTCGTCAGGCGGCTCGTCGACCTGGTGGGGGCGGCACGGCGGCGCGGGGTCGTCCCCGAGGCCCCCGAGGCCGACGCGGTGCTGCGCGAACTGCTCGGCGACGCCGACCCGGTCGCGGTGCTGGAACGCATGGAGACGGCCTTCGACGAGCGGGTCGCCCGTTACCGCGCACTGCTGTCCGTGGTGAACGGCTCGCCCGCCCCACCGCACGGGGAGGACTTCGCCTGGGTGGTCGCCGCACTGAGGGCGCGGACGGACCGTTAATCTGACCTCCGTCAGTAGGACGGCCGTACGACGGCAAAGGCACCAAGAAGGGGCGGATCGGTGGCGGACATCGAGGAAGCACGCAATCAGTTCGAGCGGATCGATGCGGACGGTGACGGATTCATCACCGCCGCCGAGTTCAAGTCGGCCCTGGCCCAGGGCGGCGACTGGAACGTCACCGACGCGGTGGCCGAGGCCGTCATCAAGACCCGTGACCTGAACGGCGACAAGGTCCTGTCGTTCGACGAGTTCTGGACGTACCTGAACAAGCAGTGACACGACCGCTCGCGCGTCGGGGCGCCCGTCCTCCCGGGGACGGGCGCCCTTCGCCGTCCCCGGGTGTCGACGCGCCCGAACGGCCCGGTCGAGGAATAGGCCGCGCGGTGCGGCGGTTGGTTCTGCCCTGGACGCTGTACAAGGACACCGACCCCCCGGAAGGGCGAGGCGAGTCATGAAGATCGGCATCATCGGCGCGGGCAACATCGGCGGCAACCTCACCCGGCGGCTCACCGCCCTCGGACACGAGGTCTCCGTCGCCAACTCCCGAGGACCCCACACGCTCACCGCACTGGCCGAGGAGACCGGCGCGAAGCCGGTCCCGGTCGAGGAGGCGGCCCGCGGCGCCGAGGTCGTCGTGGTCACGGTCCCCGTCAAGGCCGTACCGGACCTGCCGTCCGGACTGCTGGACGGCGCGGCCGAGGGCGTCGCCGTGATCGACACCGGCAACTACTACCCCAGGGAGCGGGACGGCAGGATCGCGGGCATCGAGGACGAGGGCATCACCGAGAGCCGCTGGACCGAACGGCAGATCGGCCACCCCGTGATCAAGGCGTTCAACGGCACCTACGCCCAGGACATCCTGGACCGCCCCCGCCCGGCCGGCGCCCCCGACCGGATGGCGCTCCCGGTCGCGGGCGACGACGAGACGGCGAAGCGCACGGTGCGGGCCCTGATCGACGAGCTGGGCTTCGACACCGTCGACGCGGGTGGCATCGACGACTCCTGGCGCCAGCAGCCCGCCACCCCCGTGTACGGCCTGCGCGCCGGCACGGACGGGGTCACCAAGGCCCTGGCGGAGGCGTCTGCGGTGCGCACATCGGAGTTCCGGGGCTAGCGCTGCACCAGCACGCCGACGCGGAGGCCGGGGCGGGCCGGCGAACGCGGCCCGCCCCGGCCTCCGCCCGTGTGCGGCTCAGGTACCCGCCGCCCACTGCTGGAGCGCGGCCTTGGTCGTGAAGTTCGCGACGTCGCGGTCCACGGGGTCGGAGGTGTACTGGTGGAAGCGCCACGCCGCCTGGATGCGGGGCTTGCCCGCGGTGACGTAGTCCGCGATCCACAGACCGTCCCCGGCGTAGGACGTGGTGTCGATGGTGAGCCAGAAGTTGCGGTTGGTGTAGAGGACGACGCGGTTGTGGGGCCGGAGGCTCTTCACCTGGCGAATGAAGCTGTCCTTCTCGGCGTTGCTCGCGTGTGTCCCGTCGCCGGTCGTCTCCCAGTCCACGGCCAGCACGTCGCCGGCCCGCTCCGGGGCCTTGGAGACGAAGTACTCGGCCTGGGCCGCGAGGTCCCCGGGCCACAGGAAGTGATAGAAGCCGACTACGCAGCCGGCGTCGCGGGCCGTCTTGGTCTGGGCGGTGAGCTTGGGGTTCACATACGAACGCCCCTCCGTCGCCTTGATGAAGACGAAGGAGAGGCCGTCCGTGTCGTACGCGGATGACTGGTACGCGCTGACATCGATGCCTTGCAGCATGAGGGCTCCCTGAAGTGCTCGTGGGGGCAGGGATCGCTGCCTGGTTCACCCTGGTACAGGTGGTATGCCCCCTGAGCGGGAGTATCAGCCGCGGTCGGCCACCGAACTCAGAACCGAGGCCGACTCGGCCGACCAGTCCGAGGTGATCACGCTCGCGTGGTGCGAGGCCAACAGTGCGAGCCGTGCCGCCACTTCCGCGTCCGTCGGGTTCGTGGACGAGATCGCCGGCGAGACGTTCGCAGCGTCCGTCATGATCAGGAAGTAGTGGTTGGCGTCGTACCAGGCGGTGTCGTAGCCGTTGTTGACGTACGTCGCCGCGTCCCCGTCGAAGAACACGAACCACGGGCGGATCGAGGCGTCGTAGCGGCTGGTGCGCGGGTCGCCGTTCGCGGCGCCGAGCACGGCCGGGAAGGCCTGCGCCTCGGCGACCTTCCCCGCCGCGTACAGGTCGTGCAGGTGATCGCCGTACTCCTGGTCCGTCCAGTAGTGGTCGAACGGGTTGGCCTGCTCCACGGTGCCGGGAATCAGCTCGAAGAGGAACTTGCCCTTGAGCGAGTCGCGGGAGGGCCAGGCGTTCGCCTTGGCCGCCGCGTCCAGGGAGGAGTACGTCCCGCCCAGCAGGTCGGCCGGCTTGTACACGCTGCTGCCGAGTTTCTGCGACACCAGTGTGTCGAACTCGTGCGGGCCGAGCCCCGCCTTGGCGTTGAAGCCGACCTTCATCTCGACCTTGAACACGATCGGCGGGTGGTCGGGGTGGAGCTGGTTCCAGGCCGCGATGTTGTCCAGGCAGCTGCCCAGGTCCTGGTTGCGGCTCTTGCTGTACAGCTCACCCGGGTTCTTCGCGGCCTCGCAGTTGTTGTCGTTGCCGAGCGGGTTGCTGTGGCTGACCCGCCACCGGTGGGTCAGGCTGTCCACGTACACGTCCAGTTCGAGCAGCGAGGCACCGGAGTCCAGCGCCTGCGCGAAGTAGGTGTACTTGGCCTTGTCATAGGCGTTGTGCGTCCCGATCGTGGTCGCATCGGCGAACGTGGACCCCGCCGCATGCGCGTTCCCCCCAACGCCCATCACCATCACGGCGGCACCCAGCAGCGCCGCCACGCGTCTCATCACTCGCACGCCAACTCCCTTTATCTGTAGTCGAGTTGACGGCAGCCTAGAAGCGCGGGATTACTGCGCGGTAGCCCCAGGGGGAACATCGGCCCCGCGCCTCGAGGCCGCCGTCCGCCGCGCAGCCGCGTGCGGAACGCATCCCGGAGTCACCCTGCACAAGTGGGTGCAGTCCAAGGGCGAGCGCACCATGGGCTACTTCACTCGTGCGGACATCCCCTACCAGTACGCCCTGGCCGACGCCTTCACCCTCTGCGACGGCTACTTCTGCTCCCTGAACGGCCCCACCGACCCCAACCGCCTCTATCTGTGGACCGGCACCGCGGGCCCCGGCGTCGACGGCACCACCGGCCCGTGGACCGACAACACGCCTGTCACGGGCAACCCGGTGGCCGACTGGACGACGTACGCCGAGCGTCTGGAGAAGGCCGGCGTCACCTGGCGCGTCTACCACAACCCGGACGGCTCCGACGACCGGTACGGCGACTACGACGACAACGCGCTGTCGTACTTCAAGCAGTTCCACGAGTTCCCCAAGGACGACCCGCGCTACATCAACGCCATGACGAAGTGGGACCTCACGGCGTTCGACAAGCACTGCAAGGACGGCACCCTGCCCACGGTCTCCTGGCTGGTGGCGCCCTACCTGTTCTGCGAGCACCCGAACGCCGGCCCCGACTACGGCGCCCACTGGGTCAACACCGCGCTGCAGTCGCTGTTCTCCAACCCCGAGGTGTGGAAGCACACCGTCTTCCTTCTGATGTACGACGAGAACGACGGCTACTTCGACCACGTCATCCCGCCGTTCCCCGAGCCGGGCACCAAGGACGAGTTCGCGAACGGCAAGCCCATCGGCCTGGGCAGCCGGGTGCCGCTGTGGGTGGCGTCGCCGTGGTCGCGCGGCGGCTGGACCAACTCCCGGGTGTTCGACCACACGTCGGTGCTGCGATTCCTCGAACGCGTCACCGGTGTGCAGGAGCCCAACATCTCCGACTGGCGGCGCACCGTCTGCGGCGACCTCACCAGCTGCTTCGACTTCACCAGGCCCGACTACAGCATCCCCGACCTGCCCGACACGGTCGCCCTGATGGCCAAGGCCGACGCCGGCAACTCCCTGCCGGCGGTGAAGATCCCCGACCAGCAGTCCATGCCCGTGCAGGAGGAGGGCACGCGCCCGCGCCGCGCGCTTCCCTACCGGCCGTGGGCCGATGTCACGGTCGACCGCGCCACCGGCAAGGTCACCTGCACGCTCACCAACCAGGGCAGTGTCGGCTACCACTTCACCGTGCTGCCGAACACCGCCCTGCCCTTCACCGGCACCCCGTTCACGGTCGCGCCGGGCGCCTCCCGCACCTATGTGTGGGACGCCACGGCCACCGACGGCCGCTACGACTTCTCCGTGTACGGCGCCGACGGGTTCGTCCGCCGCTTCTCCGGCACGGTGGTCCGCGAGGGCCAGAGCGATGTGGCCGTGCCGTCGGTCACCGCGACCCTGCGGCACCCCGGGCGCCCGGAGCACGCGACGGTGGAACTGGACCTGCGCAACGCCGGCGGCACCGAGGTGGCCTTCACGATCACGCCGAACGACTTCGCCGGCGAGGAACAGACCCTGTGGGTCAAGGCCGGCGGCCACACCCGGCTGACGTGGCGCACCGAGGACGGACGCTACGACGTCACGGTCTCCGCGGCGACGGGCACCCGCTTCGCCCAGCGCTACGCCGGGACCGTCCACGCCGCGTGAGCCACCGCCCGGGGGACCGGCCGTGGGCCATGGGCCGCAGCCCACGGCCGGTCCCCCGGGCAGTGGATGCCGGACCACCGCGAGCGGAGGGCTCTGTGGGTATCGAGCCCTCCGCTCGCAGTGCCTGTGCGAGATCAGACCGAGGCCGCGAGACGGGGCTCTCAGCGCTTGGTGGTGCTGTTGAACAGTGAGCGTGACCAGACGTAGCCGACCACGGTGATGCCGGCGCACCAGGCGAGCGAGATCCAGGCGTCGTTGCCGATCGCGGAGCCGGAGAGCAGGCCGCGCAGGGTCTCCGTCATCGGTGTGAAGGGCTGGTTCTCGGCGAACCAGCGCAGGCCCGGCGACATCGAGTCGGCCGGTACGAACGCCGAGCCGAGGAACGGCAGGAACTGGATCAGCAGCGGCTTGTTGCTCGCGGACTCGACGGTCTTGGAGATCAGACCGAGGGCCACCGACAGCCAGGTCACCGCGAAGGCGATGGCCGTGAGGAGGCCGGCGGCGGCCAGCCACTCCAGCGGGGTCGCCCCGGACCGGAAGCCGACGGCGAGCGCGACGCCCACGACCGGGACCATGCACACCATCGTCTGGATGACACTGCCGAGGACATGCCCCGTCATGAACGACGAGCGCGTGATGTTCATGGTGCGGAAGCGGTTGATGATGCCCTCGGTCATGTCGGAGCAGACCGCGATCGAGGTCGACATCGAGCCGGCGGCCACTCCCATGATGATGATGCCGGGAGTGAGGTATTTCACGTACGTGTCCCGGCCGCCGCCCATGCCTGCGCCGATCGAGTCACCGAAGGCGTACACGAACAGCAGCAGCATCAGGATCGGCATCATGGCGCTGCCGAGCCCCACGGACGGATAGCGGATCGCGTGCTTGAGATTGCGCCGCAGCATCGTCGTCGAGTCGTGCACGGCGTAGGTGAGGGTGCTCATCGCAGGGTCTCCTTGACGTGGAGCGGGGAGGCGGTGGTGCTCTCGCCGGTCAGGGTGAGGAACACGTCGTCGAGGTCGGGGGTGTGCACGGAGAAGTCGGCGGCCCGGATGCCGACGGCGTCGAGCCGGTCGAGCAGGGCGCGCAGCGCGTCGAGGCCGGCGTCGCCCGCCACGCGCAGCGCGAGGTTCTCGTCGTCCCGGGCCGCGCCGGGGAAGGCGGCCGCCGCGCGCTCGTACTCGGCGGACTCGGTGAACCGCAGCCGTACGTGGCTGCCGGGAATCTGCGCCTTGAGCTCGTCGGCGGTGCCCTCGGCGACGATCCGGCCGCCGTCGAGCACGGCGATCCGGTCGGCCAACTGGTCGGCCTCCTCCAGGTACTGGGTGGTGAGGAAGACGGTGGTGCCGCCCGCGACCAGCGAGCGCACCGTGTCCCACATGGTGCGGCGGCTGCGCGGATCGAGCCCGGTCGTCGGCTCGTCCAGGAAGATCACCTGGGGGTCGCCGACCAGCGTCATGGCGAGGTCGAGCCGGCGCCGCATACCGCCGGAGAAGGTTGCGGCCCGGTTCCTCGCCACGTCCGCGATGCCGAACCGCTCCAGCAACTCCTTGGTCCGGGCCTTGCCCTCACGCTTGCCCAACCGCAGCAGGTCGGCCATGAGGAGCAGGTTCTCCTCGGCGGTGAGCAGGTCGTCGAGCGCGGAGAACTGCCCGGTGACGCCGATCGCGGCGCGCACCCCGTCCGGCGACGTGGCGACGTCGTGGCCCGCGACCTGGGCCTGCCCGCCGTCGGCGGCGATGAGCGTGGACAGGATCTGCACGGTGGTGGTCTTGCCCGCGCCGTTGGGCCCGAGCAACGCGAACACGGACCCGGCCGGGATACGCAGATCGATGCCGTCGAGCACGGTCTTGTCACCGTACGACTTGCGCAGACCGATGGTGGAGACGGCGGCGGGCTGTGAACCGACATCCTGACTGGACGTGGGCATGACAGTAGAGCGCATGGAGTTCTCCCGTTCGAGGGCTGAGGCGACTGGGGAGTGGGCGAAAGCGACTAGGGGGTGGGTGAGTCGGCGGGGCCGGTGCTCAGGGCCGGGCGCGGCGGACGTCGATGTTGCCCCAGCGGGTCCGGGCGCGGACCTCGACGGTGTCCTCGGTCTTGTCCGGGGCCTCGGTGGCGGCGATCGCGTTGCGCACCTGCCCGCGCTCGGAGCTGACGTCGAGCCAGGCGGCGGTGCCCTCGCGGACGCCGACCTCGATGGCGCCGTACGAGGTCTCCAACTGGACGGTGCCCCGGGAGACTTCGGCGACGCGCAGGTTGCCGTGGGCGGTGGTGGCGGTGACCGAGCCCTGGGCGCGCGTGACGTCGATGTCGCCGTGGGCGCCGCTCACCCGCAGGTCGCCGGTCACGGTGCCGACGACCGTGGTGCCGTGCGAGTTCTTCAGGACGGCGGGGCCGTCGACGGTGCCGACGCGCAGGCTGCCGGAGCTGGTGGTGATCTCGGCTGTGCCCTCGACCCGGTCGACGGTGATCGAGCCGTGGGAGACGGTCAGCTTGAGCGGCCCGGTCGCGTCGAGGCGGACGTCACCGACCGAGGTCTTCACCCGGACCTCGCCGAGCCGGCCCTCGCCCAGCACCTGGATCCAGGAGCCGGTCATGTCGACGCGCGAGCCCGCGGGCAGGTCGACCGTCACATCGACGGTGCCGCTGGGCCCGATGAAGGCTCGCTCCTTCGTCCTGACGGTCAGGACGCCGCTCGCGTACGTGACCTCGGTCTGCTCGGCGGCCCGTACGTCCTTGCCCCGCTTCGGGCTGCCGGGCCGTACCTCCACGACGGTGTCGCGGCGGTCGCTCGTGGTGAACCGGATGGAGCCGGCGCCCACGTGGGCGGCGACCGAAATCGGTTCGGGAGTGTCGAAAGCAGGCATGGCTGTGCCGTCCTCATGAGTCCTTGGGGCGTCCCTGCAGGTGGGACGTGGTGTGGGTGAAGTGCCTTGCGGAAGCGGGCGCGGGCGCGGTCAGCGCACCCAGCCCGTGAAGCTCTGTCCGACGGTGCTGGTTCGCTGCGTGGTACGTGGTGGCTGCGCACCGCCGTCGACCGCGGCCGACACTGCCCGCACCAGCCACGCGTTGACCGACAGGCCCTCGCGGCTCGCGGCCTCCTCGGCGCGCACCTTGAGGTGGGCCGGCAGCCGCAGATTGACGCGGGCGGTGCCGCCCTCGTCGACCTCGGCGGGCGCCGGTGCCTTGAGCGGTTCGACGGGCGGGGCGGCCGTCTCCGTCGGGCCGCTGCCGACGGGCGGCAGTGTCACCACGAAGTCGGGGTCCAGACCGCGCAGCCGTACGTCGACCGAGCCGGGGGCGAGTTCACGGGTGATCTCGTCCATCGCGGCGGAGAGCACATTGAGCATGGTCAGACGGGTCGCCGACTCCAGAGGAGCGGTGAGCCGCTCGGCCAGCTCGCGGGCATCCTCCCCGCCGGCTTCGGCGGCCACCGCGAGTGCACGGCGGAGGGTGTCGACATACGGGGTGAGGTCCATGACGCCATAATGGCACCACGATGGCGCCATGTGCAAGCCCCGGTGGTGCACCCTGGGGTGGGCCGGCTTGAGGAAAATTGCCCTGAGCTGTGGAAACGCATCGTGACGCCATGCAGGCTCATGCGTTCATTTGGGCCCGGAATGGCACCACATGACGCCACGTGACGCCACATGGTGCCAAGTGGTGCCACTCGGTGCCGTGTGATGCCGCAGGGGCGGGACATCAACAGAGAACCCCGGCGGTCGCCTTCCCGCCGGGGTTCTTCAACGCTGCACAGGTCTTCCGGCCGGCCTCAGCACTCGATGATGTCCACCGCGCGGCCGCCCCGGGCCGTCTCCTTGTACTTGGTCACGCTTGCCGCGAGTGCGATCAGCTCTTTGACCTGCGGATTCGGCGTCACGTTCTTGATCCGCTCGGCTGCGGGGGGAGTTCGGCGACCGATGCCGGTGTGCGAGTCGGCGGCCGGTCGGCCCGTCGGCGAACTTCATCAGGGGTGACGCCGCCGTAGCCAGACCGGGATCAGGTCGAGGCGACGGAGGCCGCGACGGGGATGGGGAGGTCGCCGCTCTCCAGGGTGATGAGCTGGTCCGGGGTGGGGTCGGATAGCTCGTCGGCGCCCCACACCGTCATGTCGTGCAGGCCGCAGTCCGGGCCGTCCACGGTCACCGCGGGCCGGTCCCCGGGAGGTGCGGCCAGGATGACGCTGCCCCGGCCGTGCTCCGCCGTCAGCACGACCGCGCGGTCGAGGACCAGGGCCTCGGTCCAGGTGCCGGGGGAGATCACGACCAGGTCGCCGGGCGCGGCGGCGCGCACCGCGTCGGCGATGCGGTGGAAGGCGCCCCGGCCGCCCTGTCCTTTGGGTGCCACGGTGTGACGGGTCATGTTCGGATCCTTCTGCTGAATCATCTGCGGGAGCCGCTGTCGCGCCCGGCTCCGGCCTGCTGTTCTTCTGTCGTCTCGCCCGCACCTCTCGTCATGTCTACGTCGACTTCGGCCCCTGGTCCTCGGATGACGACGTGGGGTGCGGCTGCTGCGAGCTGTACCGGTCCGGGTTGATGTGGGCACGGAAGGTACCGGTCAGGTACACCGACTGGATCGTCTTTTCGAAGATCTTGAAGGGCAGCTGGAGCCAGAAGTCCATGAAGCCCTGCGATACGGCGGCCCCAGCCGCGGAGCTCGGTGAGCGGGCCGCGGAAGTCGTACTCGTTGCCGGTCAGCCGCATCCGGCCGAGCATGTCGCTTTCGAAGACCAGGCCGCTGTCGGTGCGCTGCGCGACGAGGTCGCCGTTCCCGGTGTAGCGGTTCCACTGGCCGCGCCAGACGTCCGTCTCCAGGAAGCCGCCGTCGTCGGCCACACGCTGCCGGACCACCGTGCCGTGGTCGTACTCCTTCCACACCGAGTACGGGGTGACGCCCTCGCCCCCCCGCGTACTCGCGCACGCGCACCGGGCCGCCGGAGTGCACTGGGGTCTCGCGGACCACGACGGTGGTGGGGGTGCCGTCCGGGCCGGGCAGCGAGAGCTGGTCGCGGAAACGGCGGGCTCCGGGGGTCCACCGGTCCTGCCAGGCCCTGCCGTCCCACCAGGTGCGGATCTGCTCCTGCCCCGGGGCGACCCGGATCCCTTCTCGGTTGAACTCGGCGGTCGGCACGGGCCACGGCCGACACATACCGTGTCCGGCCCGGCGATCGCAACCACCGCACAGTCAGGGCCTGTTTCCCTAGCACTCGATGATGTTCACCGCGAGCCCGCCCCGCGCCGTCTCCTTGTACTTGACGCTCATGTCCGCCCCGGTCTCCTTCATTGTCTTGATGACCTTGTCCAGGGAGACCTTGTGGGAGCCGTCGCCGCGCATCGCCATGCGGGCCGCCGTGACCGCCTTGACCGCCGCCATGCCGTTGCGCTCGATGCACGGGATCTGGACCAGACCGCCGACCGGGTCGCAGGTCAGGCCGAGGTTGTGCTCCATGCCGATCTCGGCCGCGTTCTCCACCTGCTCGGGGGTGCCGCCCAGGACCTCCGCCAGCGCGCCCGCCGCCATCGAGCAGGCCGAGCCGACCTCGCCCTGGCAGCCGACCTCCGCGCCGGAGATGGAGGCGTTCTCCTTGAAGAGCATGCCGATCGCGCCCGCGGCGAGCAGGAAGCGGACCACGCCGTCCTCGTCCGCGCCGGGCACGAAGTTGATGTAGTAGTGCAGCACCGCCGGGATGATGCCCGCGGCGCCGTTCGTCGGGGCCGTGACCACCCGGCCGCCGGCCGCGTTCTCCTCGTTCACGGCCATCGCGTAGAGGGTGATCCACTCCATCGCGCGGGCCAGCGGGTCGCCCTCGGCACGGAGCTGACGCGCGGTGACGGCCGCGCGGCGGCGGACCTTCAGACCACCCGGCAGGATGCCCTCACGGGACAGGCCGCGGGTCACGCAGCCCTGCATGACCTGCCATATCTCCAGCAGGCCCGCACGGATCTCCTCCTCCGTGCGCCAGGCCCGCTCGTTCTCCAGCATCAGCGAGGAGATCGACAGACCCGTCTCCCTGGTCAGGCGCAGCAGCTCGTCGCCGGTGCGGAAGGGGTACTTCAGCACCGTGTCGTCGAGCTTGATGCGGTCCGCGCCGACCGCGTCCTCGTCGACGACGAAGCCGCCGCCGACCGAGTAGTAGGTCTTGGTGAGCAGCTCGGTCCCCGAGGCGTCGTACGCCCACAGGGTCATGCCGTTCGCGTGGTAGGGGAGCGCCTTGCGGCGGTGCAGCACCAGGTCGTCGTCGAAGGAGAACGCGATCTCGTGCTCGTCGAGCAGCCGGAGGCGGCCGGACTCCTTGATGTCCTCCACCCGCCGGTCGGCGCCCTCCACGTCCACCGTGCGGGGCGAGGCGCCCTCGAGGCCCAGCAGCACGGCCTTGGGCGTGCCGTGGCCGTGGCCGGTGGCGCCCAGGGAGCCGTACAGCTCGGTGCGCACGGAGGCGACCGATTCCAGCAGCGCCTCGTTGCGCAGCCGCAGGGCGAACAGGCGTGCCGCGCGCATCGGGCCGACCGTGTGGGAGCTGGACGGGCCGATGCCGATCGAGAACAGGTCGAAGACCGAGATGGCCACGGGTACTCCTCAATACGGGGGTGGTGCAGGGGCCGGCCGGGCACCGCGCTTCTCTCCAGTGTGCGCGGTGCCGGCCGAAGGGTGACTTACCGGGCGAGACCCGGGTACAGCGGGTGCTTGTCGGCCAGGGTCTTCACCCGGGCCTTGAGTGCATCGACGTCGTAGGACGGCTTGAGCGCCTCGGCGATGACGTCCGCGACCTCGGCGAAGTCCTCGGCCGTGAAGCCGCGGGTCGCCAGGGCGGGCGTGCCGATCCGAAGGCCCGAGGTGACCATCGGGGGGCGGGGGTCGTTCGGGATCGCGTTGCGGTTGACCGTGATGCCGACCTCGTGCAGACGGTCCTCGGCCTGCTGGCCGTCCAGCTCGGAGTTCCGCAGGTCGACCAGGACCAGGTGCACGTCGGTGCCGCCGGACAGCACGTCCACGCCCACGGCCCGGACGTCGTCCTCGACCAGGCGCTCGGCCAGGATGCGAGCGCCCTCCAGCGTCCGCTGCTGCCGTTCCTTGAAGTCCTCGCTCGCCGCGACCTTGAAGGCGACCGCCTTGGCGGCGACCACATGCTCCAGGGGACCGCCCTGCTGACCGGGGAAGACCGCGGAGTTGATCTTCTTGGCCAGCTCGGCCGTCGAGAGGATCACGCCACCGCGGGGGCCGCCCAGCGTCTTGTGGGTGGTGGTGGTGACCACGTGGGCGTGGGGGACCGGGTTCGGGTGCAGACCCGCCGCGACCAGACCGGCGAAGTGCGCCATGTCGACCATGAGGTACGCGCCGACCTCGTCCGCGATCCGGCGGAAGGCGGCGAAGTCCAGCTGCCGCGGGTACGCCGACCAGCCCGCCACGATCAGCTTCGGGCGGTTCTCCTTGGCGAGGCGCTCGACCTCGCCCATGTCCACGGTGCCGTCGTCGCCCACGTGGTAAGCGACCACGTTGTAGAGCTTGCCGGAGAAGTTGATCTTCATGCCGTGGGTCAGATGGCCGCCGTGCGCCAGGTTCAGACCCATGATCGTGTCACCGGGCTGGAGCAGCGCGAACATCGCGGCCGCGTTGGCCTGCGCACCCGAGTGCGGCTGCACATTGGCGTGCTCGGCGCCGAAGAGCGCCTTGACGCGGTCGATGGCGATCTGCTCCACCACGTCGACGTGCTCACAGCCGCCGTAGTAGCGGCGGCCCGGGTAGCCCTCGGCGTACTTGTTGGTGAGGACCGAGCCCTGGGCCTCCATGACCGCGACCGGGGCGAAGTTCTCCGAGGCGATCATCTCGAGGGTGGACTGCTGGCGGTGCAGCTCGGCGTCGACGGCCGCGGCGACCTCCGGGTCGAGCTCGTGCAGGGGGGTGTTCAGAAGTGACATGGATGCGGTTCCTCAGCTGCCGGAGAACTCGGTGTACTCGTCCGCGGTGAGCAGGTCGGAGGGCTCCTCCGACACGCGCACGCGGAACAGCCAGCCGCCCTCGAAGGGGGCTGAGTTCACCAGCGACGGGTCGTTCACCACGTCCTCGTTGACCTCGGTGACCTCGCCGGAGACCGGGGAGTAGAGGTCGCTGACCGACTTGGTCGACTCCAGCTCGCCGCAGGTCTCGCCCGCGCTCACCGTGTCACCGACCTCCGGGAGCTGGACGAACACGACATCGCCGAGCGCGTTGGCCGCGTGCTCCGTGATGCCGACCGTCGAGACGCCGTCCTCGGCGCCCGACAGCCACTCGTGCTCCTTGCTGTAACGCAGCTGCTGGGGGTTGTTCATGGCCTGAATTCTCCTGTACGCGCGGGAGTGGTGGTGAAGGGGGACTGCTGAGAAGCTCGTGAGCAGGCCGCACGGGGCGGTGCGACGTCCGGCCCGGGCCCAGTGTCTACTTCTGGCGCTTGTAGAACGGCAGCGCCACGACCTCGTACGGCTCGTGGCTGCCCCGGATGTCCACCGCGACCCCGGCGGTGCCGGGCGCGGAGTGCGCGGCGTCGACGTACGCCATCGCGATCGGCCGGCCCAGCGTGGGGGAGGGCGCGCCGGAGGTGACCTCGCCGATCACCTCGCCGCCGGAGACGACGGCGTACCCGGCCCGCGGCACCCGCCGGCCCTCGGCGACCAGGCCGACCAGGACGCGCGGCGGGTTCTGCGCGGCGCGCTCGGCGGCCTCGTGGAGCGCCGCGCGCCCCACGAAGTCGCCCTCCTTCTCGAACTTCACGACCCGGCCGAGACCGGCGTCGAAGGGGGTCAGGGAGGTGGTCAGCTCGTGCCCGTACAGCGGCATGCCCGCTTCCAGGCGCAGGGTGTCCCGGCAGGACAGACCGCAGGGGATCAGGCCGACCGGCGCCCCCGCCTCGGTCAGCGCCTGCCACAGCTTCTCGGCGTGCTCGGGGGCGACGAACAGCTCGAAGCCGTCCTCGCCGGTGTAGCCGGTGCGGGCGATCAGCGCCGGGACGCCCGCGACCGTGCCGGGCAGGCCCGCGTAGTACTTCAGGCCGTCCAGGTCGGCGTCGGTGAGGGACTTCAGGATGCCGGGGGACTCGGGGCCCTGGACGGCGATCAGCGCGTAGGCGTCGCGGTCGTCGCGCACCTCGGCGTCGAAGCCGGCGGACCGCTCCACGAGCGCGTCCAGCACCACCTGGGCGTTGGAGGCGTTGGCGACGACCATGTACTCCCGCTCGCCGAGCCGGTACACGATCAGGTCGTCGAGGATGCCGCCGTCCGCCTGGCAGATCATGGTGTAGCGGGCACGGCCGACGCCGACCGAGCCGATGTTGCCGACCAGCGCGTGGTCGAGCAGCCGGGCCGCGTCCGGGCCGGTCACCGTGATCTCGCCCATGTGCGAGAGGTCGAAGAGGCCCGCCTTCGTCCGGACCGCGAGGTGCTCGTCGCGCTCGGAGCCGTACCGCAGGGGCATGTCCCAGCCGGCGAAGTCGGTCATCGTCGCGCCCAGCGAACGATGCAGGGCATCGAGCGCGGTACGGCGCAGGGGGCTGCTACTGCTCATCGGTTGTGCTCCCAGGGCGATGGGGTCCCGGCGCGCGAACGAAGCCGGGCGCAGGGGGAGGGCGAGGTCGTTTCCTCCCCATCTGTCATCGGAACCTGAGAGGTTCGCCATGACCCCGCGGGGCGGGTCGTCACGGCTTGCACCTTGGGTGGAGCCACCTGAAGCGGCCCGCTTTCCAGATGTGCCTCGCCCGCGCGGTATCGGGGCCTGAGAGATTCAAGGGAGGGACTTGCTCCTTCGGCGCCCGGGCGGACGTACGGCGACGTACGGACCCGGAACTCTCCCGCGCGGATTCAAGCGGCCGGTATGCAGTTGGCGGGCACATCATTGCACGCCTTGTCCGATCATGGCAGGGCCGTATCCGTGACCGGCTTGTGGCGCTACGGCGACGCGACCACGAGACACCGCTCATTACCTTCTCTTTACACTCGACGGGGACGGGACTTCCTGACCCCCAGGGGAGGACGATCACGGTGGACAGGACGACGGCGTACGCGACGATCTCGGGCATCGCGGTGCCCGCCCAGCCCGGATCCCCGGCCCGTCGGGCCCGCGATGAACCGCGGGCGGCGGCGGGCACCCGGGTCCGTGATCTACGAGACCGGGCGGGCCGGGGCCCCCGGGGGCTCACCTTCCGGGCGGGCGACGTCGTCGTGATCACCGGGCTGCCCGGCAGCGGCAAGTCCACCCTCATGCGCCGGGCGGTGCGGGGTGCGCGGATCGACTCCCAGGACGTCCGGGACCGCTGGGACGAGCGGCTGTCCCGCTTTCTGCCGTACGCGGTCTACCGCCCCCTCGTCCGCCTCGCCCACTACGCCGGCCTGCGCCGCGCCCTGCGCGCCCGCACCGGGGTCGTCGTCCACGACTGCGGTACGCAGACCTGGGTGCGCGCCTGGCTGGCCCGCGCGGCCCGCCGCCGCGGCGGCGCCCTCCATCTGCTCGTGCTCGACGTCACCGCGGACACGGCCCTGGACGGTCAGCGCGAGCGCGGCCGGGGCGTCTCGCGGTACGCGTTCCTCAGGCACCGCCGGGCCACCCGGCGCCTGCTGGGCTCCGTCGCAGGGGGAACCGTCCCCGACGGCTGCGGCTCGGTGGTCCTCCTGGACCGGGAGGCGGCGGACGTCCTGCACCGGATCGACTTCGCGGACTGAGACGGGCGCCGGGGGCGGAGGCGGACGTCGTGGACCGACCCCGCGAACACACCCCCCGCACCCGTTAGCCTTTCGGTCCTCAGCAGTGGTTTCTCAGCTCTTTCGCAGGCGGTGGCAGATGGACTTCCCGGCGGATCTTCCCGCGGACTTCCCCGCACAGACACACCCCCATCCGCACGGCGGATGGCCGGGCAACGAACTGGAAGAGGTGCTCTCCGCCTCGCTCGGCGTCCCCTCGGCCGGCGGCCGGATCGTGGAGGTCCTCGGCCGCAGCTTCCTGTGGGTGCCGCTGCCGAGCGGCGGAGGCCCGCAGAGCGGCCCGCTCGACCTGCCCACGCTGGAGATCGAGGGGCAGGCGTATGTACCGGTGTTCAGTTCGGAGGAGCAGTTCCGCCAGGTCGTCGGCAACCACATGTCGTACACGATCGCGCCCGCCGTCGAGTTCGCCCGCGGGCTGCCCCCGCAGGTCGGCATCGCGGTCAACCCGGGCGGGCTGGTGGGCGTGCCGCTGCCGCCGGCCGCGGTGGCCGAACTGTGCCGCGGCGGGCGCACCGAACTGGACGGTCCGGTGAGCGGCGGACGGGTCCGGCTCTTCGAGCCCGACTGGCAGGACGACCCGGTGGACTTCCTCTCCGCCGCGTCGGCCGAGTTCGCTGCGACCGGGGTGGTGCTCACCGCCCGCCGCTGCCTGGCGGCGATCGAGACCGCCGACCCGGTGATGTTCATCGGCGTCGAACTCACCAACGGGGAGGCCGACATACGGACGCTTCCGCTGGACGCGCTCGGCCGGGCGCTCGGCCGGGTCCCGGTGGGAATGCCCGTGAACATGGTGTTTCTGGATGTGGCGCAGGACCCGGTCGGAGAGTGGCTGCGGGGGCAGGTGCGGCCCTTCTACCAGCACGGTTACTGAACCGCCCGGAAACGCGGCGCGCGCTGCCGTGACGATGTGGGGTGGCGCGCGTCGGGGTGCTGTCAGTATGGCGCCTTAACCTGGTTTCATGGCCGGGGCGGAACACGCCGGTTTCCGGCACGGGGCGGGGGCCCGCCCCCGGCACGGCCGCGGGGGAGTGCGGTGTCCCGCGGACAGGGGAGAATGGCTCGGTCGGGGTGACGCGGCTGAAATCCGTGCGCCACGCACCGAAGACCTCCGTCGGGGTTGTCAGGTTTGTCGTGAAGGGGCGGTAGAGGGTGAGCGCGTCGGGCACGGCCGCGGCCGGACAGGTCGAGCAGATGCTGCGCCAGGTGACGCCCGGGCGTTACGACGCCTACGAGGCGCTGCTGCGCGTGCTCGCGACCCCTTCCTCCGGTCAGGTCTGGATGCTGCTCTGGCACGGCCAGGCCGGCTCGCCGGACGCCCAGTACGGAAACATGCACGTGAACGGACACGGCTACGCGCCCTGCGTCACCTCCGCCCAGGAACTCTCGGCCAGCGGCTGGAACCGCTCGTACGAGGTGGTCGACGCCCTCGACGCGGCCCGCACCCTCTATCCCGACCACTACGGCCTGTGGCTGAACCCGCACGCGCCGGGAGGCGGCGTCGGCATCCCCTGGCTGGATCTGCGCCGTATCGCGACCGGTCTGGAGCGCCAGCCCGCCGGTCCGCTCCGGCTCACCGAGCCGGCCATCGAGATCCCGCAGTTCTACGCCGTCCTCACCCAGAACGCGCATCGCACGTCCGCGGTGCGCTCGCTGCGCCGCGCCTGGGTGCAGCCCGCCGTCGGCGCCCCCTACCTGGCCATCGGCCTGGACGTCTACGACACCTCGCCGCCCGCCGTCGACTCGGTGCGCGCGATGATGCAGCAGTCCGTCGTGGCGGTCCCGGAGGGGCTGTCCGTGTCGACCGTGGCGATGTCCGACGAGTACGACCCGGTCGCGATGTGGCTCCGCGCCCGCGCCCGTCCCTTCTACGACCGGGAGGCCCACGCCGCACCCGCCCAGGCTCCGGCGGCCGGGGGATACGGGTATCCGCCGGTGCGTGGGGCGTACTGAGTCCGGAGTGAGCCGGGCGGGCCCCCGGACCGTCTCGGATTTCGCATCAACTCCCGTGGCAGGAGCGCCTCTTCGCGCGTAGATGCAGGAGATAGATCCAAATCTTGTGCGGTCTGCCCCGGTTGGCGGGCGTCCGCACCCCGTTACCCATCGTCCGGATAACGGAATCCCCTTATGCGTGTCACGTTTGCGCATCCTTTCATCGCCAAGTCTGGCAACTGATCGCCAAAGCGTTGAAGACTCCCGCTTCAAGGGGTTCCACCCCTGTGTACGACGGACTGATCATGCCGCCACAGCGGCAAGTGCGGGCCGGTCACCGCCGGTTGAGAGGGGTCCCTGCCAGATGACGGCACCATTGCACGAGCCGACCGCGGAAGCGGCACCGAGTGCTGCCGAGGAAGCGGCCGTAGCCAGTGCTGACGCGAAGGCTGTACAGGGACGTTCCCTGGGCCGTATCGCCTGGGAGCGCCTCAAGCGGGACAAGCTCGCCCTTGCGGGCGGCATCGTCGTGCTGGTGCTGATCCTGGTGGCGGCCCTCGCCCCCGTGATCACGAGCCTGATCGGGCAGGACCCCGACGCGTACCACGAGAACCTGATCGACCCGCTGTTCGGCACGCCCACGGGGTCCCTGGGCGGCATCAGCGGTGACCACCTCCTGGGTGTGGAGCCGGTCAACGGACGCGACATCTTCGCCCGCATCGTCTACGGCGGACAGATCTCGCTTCTCGTGGGCTTCCTGTCCGCGCTGGTCGCGGTCGTCCTCGGCACCGTTCTCGGCATCCTCGCCGGCTTCTTCGGTGGCTGGGTCGACTCGGTCATCAGCCGGGTCATGGACGGTCTGCTCGCCTTTCCGCAGCTGCTGTTCATCATCGCGCTGGTCTCGGTCATGCCGAACCAGATGCTCGGCCTGTCCGGCACGGGCGTGCGCATCTTCGTGATGATCCTGGTCATCGGGTTCTTCGGCTGGCCCTATGTGGGACGTGTGGTGCGCGGCCAGACGCTCTCGATGCGTGAGCGCGAGTACGTCGAGGCGGCCCGCTCCCTCGGTGCCGGCCGGTTCTACATCCTGTTCAAGGAACTGCTGCCCAACCTCGTGGCGCCGATCATCGTGTACACGACGATGATGATCCCGACCAACATCCTCACCGAAGCGGCGCTCAGCTTCCTCGGCGTGGGCGTGAAGCCGCCCACGGCCTCCTGGGGTCAGATGCTCTCGAACGCGATCGACTACTACGACTCGGACCCCATGTACATGGTGGTCCCCGGTGTGGCGATCTTCATCACCGTGCTCGCCTTCAACCTCTTCGGTGACGGCGTGCGTGACGCGCTGGACCCCAAGGGCTCCCGCTGAACTGCCGTACCCCCAGCGACCCGTGGCATCACACGGGGTCTCTCATCTATCCGGAGGATCCGAGATCGTGACTACCCAACGCACCTCAGGGCGGCGTAAGCAGGCCATGGCCGCTGCCGCGGTGGTCGCCGCGCTGCTGACCACGGCGGCGTGCGGCGGCGGTGATGGCAACGGCGGCGGTTCGAAGAACGGCGCGGCCGGCTTCGACGCGGCGAACAACAAGGTCGCCCAGGCCTCGCTGGCCAAGAAGGGCGGCGAGCTGAAGTTCGCCAGCGCGCAGGACGCCGACTCGTGGGACACCACGCGTGGCTACTACGGCATGGCGTGGAACTTCATGCGCTACTACAGCCGTCAGCTGGTCACCTACAAGACCGAGCCGGGCCAGGCGGGCGCCGAGGTGCAGCCGGACCTCGCCACCGACATGGGCAAGGTCTCGGATGGCGGCAAGACCTACACCTTCACCCTGCGCGACGGCCTCACCTGGGAGGACGGCAAGCCGCTGACCGCCCAGGACGTCAAGTACGGCATCGAGCGCCAGTGGGCGCAGGACGTCCTGTCGGGTGGTCCGATCTACCTGAAGAACGTGCTCGACCCCAAGAACGCGTACAAGGGCCCCTACAAGGACACCGCCAAGGACCACCTGGGCCTGAAGGCGATCGACACGCCCGACGCGAAGACGATCGTCTTCCACCTGCCGGCGCCCAACTCGGACTTCCTGCAGATGATCGCGCTGCCCTCGGCCTCCCCGGTCCGCCAGGACATGGACACCAAGTCCAAGTACGCGCTGCACCCGTTCTCCTCCGGCCCGTACAAGTTCCAGTCGTACGACCCCGGCAAGGACCTCGTCCTGGTCCGCAACACCAACTGGAAGCAGTCCTCGGACCCGGTCCGCAAGGCGTTCCCGGACAAGATCAGCATCAAGTTCTTCACCAACGCCAACGAGATGGACCAGCGCCTCATCGCCGGCGACTACGACCTGGACCTCAACCAGACCGGTATGTCGCCGCAGGGCCGTACCGTGGCGCTGAAGCAGCACAAGGGCAACCTGGACAACCCGGTCTCCGGCTACGTCCGTTACGCGGTCTTCCCGCAGAGCGTGAAGCCGATGGACAACATCCACTGCCGCAACGCCGTGATCTACGGCGCGGACCACGTGTCGCTGCAGACCGCGCGCGGTGGCCCGATCGCCGGTGGCGACATCGGCACCAACATGCTGCCGCCGTCCGTGCCGGGCGCCGAGGGCCAGAAGTACGACCCGTTCCAGATCGCCGGCGCGAACAAGAACGGCAACGTCGCCAAGGCCAAGGAAGAGCTGAAGGCCTGCGGCAAGCCGAGCGGCTTCTCCACCACCATCGCCGTGCGTAACAACAAGCCGGTCGAGGTGGCCACCGCCCAGTCGCTCCAGG
The DNA here is from genome assembly GCF_042896945.1 of Streptomyces sp. NPDC001222. NCBI lineage: Bacteria > Bacillati > Actinomycetota > Actinomycetes > Kitasatosporales > Streptomycetaceae > Streptomyces > Streptomyces sp. NPDC001222. The sequence continues at coordinate 157,107 of NZ_JBIAXT010000010.1, read as the reverse complement.
CGTCGCTGAAGAAGATCGGCATCAACGCCCAGATCGACCAGTACGACGGCTCGCAGACCACCGGCATCATCGGTAGCCCCGACAACGTGAAGAAGAAGGGCTACGGCATCATCATCATGGGCTGGGGCCCGGACTTCCCGTCCGTCCAGGGCTACGGTCTGCCGCTGTGGAACAGCTCGTACATCACGCAGAGCGGTAACAACAACTACGCCCTGATCAAGGACAAGACGATCGACGGGCTGTTCGACCAGTACACCAAGGCGACGGACCCGTCGAAGCAGACCGAGATCGCCACGCAGATCAACCACAAGGTCATGGAGGGCGGCTACTACCTGCCCTTCACCTTCGAGAAGTTCATCAACTGGCGCTCGAACCGGCTGGCGAACGTCTACACGACCAACGCGTACAGCGGTCAGTACGACTTCGTCAACCTGGGCCTGAAGTCCGCGAAGTAAACCCGGCACACCCGCCGAACGGCACGAAAGGCAGGTGAAGGCCGGCGCGGCGTGACCGCGGGCCATCGGAGGACCTCCGGTGGCCCGTGGTCCGCAGCGGGCCGTTAGCTGTGCTCGCTTACCTCATCAGGCGGCTGATCGCCGCCGTAGTGATGCTCGTGGTCATCATCGTGGTGGTCTTCGGCATCTTCTTCCTCGTCCCCAAGTGGGCGGGCGTCGACGTGGCCACGAGCTTCGTGGGCAAGCAGGCGGACCCGGCAGCCGTCGAGGCGGTGCGCGAGAAGCTGGGTCTCAGCGACCCGATCTACTCCCAGGTCTGGGAGTTCTTCAAGGGCATCTTCGTGGGCCGGACCTACTCGGGCGGCGGGGATGTCACCCACTGTGCCGCGCCGTGCTTCGGCTACTCCTTCCGCAGCGAGCAGGCCGTCTGGCCGGTGCTGACCGATCGCTTCCCGGTCACCCTGCAGCTGGCGCTCGGCGCTGCCATCCTGTGGCTGGTCTTCGGTGTCGCCGCGGGTGTGCTCTCCGCCCTCAAGCGGGGCAGCCTGTGGGACCGCGGTGCGATGGTCGTCGCCCTCGCGGGTGTCTCGCTGCCCATCTACTTCACCGGTCTGCTCAGCCTGGCGATCTTCGTCTTCGGACTGAACTGGATCAAGGGTGAGTACGTGCCCATCGGGCAGAGCTTCACGGGCTGGTTCGGCGGCATGATCCTGCCGTGGATCACCCTGGCGTTCCTCTACGCGGCCATGTACGCCCGGATCACCCGCGCCACCATGCTGGAGATCCTGGGCGAGGACTACATCCGCACGGCCCGCGCCAAGGGCCTCAAGGAGCAGGTCGTCATCGGCAAGCACGCCATGCGTTCCACCATGACGCCCATCCTCACCATGCTGGGCATGGACCTCGGCGCCCTCATCGGCGGCGCGGTCCTGACCGAGACCACGTTCAGCCTGCCCGGCCTCGGCCAGAAGGTGCTGGACGCCATCAAGAACCAGGACCTGCCCTTCATCCTGGGCGTCACCCTGATCACCTCGATCGCGGTGATCGTCGCCAACCTCGTGGTGGACTTCCTGTACGCCGTGATCGACCCCCGAGTGAGGCTCGCATGACCGAACTCAGCAAGACCGGATCGGCGGTGGGCGAGCCCACCGGCGGCTCTCCGGCGCCCAGCGCGTTCCTCGAAGTACGCGATCTGAAGGTGCACTTCCCGACCGACGACGGCCTGGTCAAGTCCGTCGACGGGCTCAGCTTCCAGCTGGAGAAGGGCAAGACCCTCGGCATCGTGGGCGAGTCGGGCTCCGGCAAGTCGGTGACCTCGCTCGGCATCATGGGCCTGCACACCGCCGGCCAGTACGGCAAGCGCAAGGCGCGGATCTCGGGCGAGATCTGGCTGGACGGTACCGAGCTGCTGTCCGCCGACCCGGACCACGTACGCAAGCTGCGCGGCCGTCAGATGTCGATGATCTTCCAGGACCCGCTGTCCGCGCTGCACCCGTACTACACGATCGGCCAGCAGATCGTGGAGGCGTACCGCATCCACCACGACGTCGACAAGAAGACCGCCCGCAAGCGGGCGATCGACATGCTCGACCGTGTGGGGATCCCCCAGCCGGACAAGCGGGTGGACAGCTACCCGCACGAGTTCTCCGGCGGTATGCGCCAGCGCGCGATGATCGCGATGTCGCTGGTCAACAACCCCGAACTGCTCATCGCGGACGAGCCGACGACCGCCCTGGACGTGACCGTCCAGGCGCAGATCCTCGACCTCATCCGGGATCTGCAGAAGGAGTTCGGCTCCGCGGTCATCATCATCACCCACGACCTGGGTGTCGTCGCCGAACTGGCCGACGACATCCTGGTGATGTACGGCGGCCGCTGCGTCGAGCGCGGTCCGGCCGAGAAGGTGTTCTACGAGCCCCGCCACCCCTACACCTGGGGCCTGCTCGGCTCGATGCCGCGTCTGGACCGCGAGCAGCAGGAGCGCCTGATCCCGGTCAAGGGCTCCCCGCCCTCGCTGATCAACATCCCGTCCGGCTGCGCGTTCAACCCGCGTTGCCCGTACGCGGACATCCCCAAGGACAACGTCACCCGCACGGTCCGCCCCGAGCTGACCGAGGTCGGCGGCAAGCACTGGGCCGCCTGCCACATGTCGCAGGAGCAGCGGGAGCGGATCTGGATCGAAGAGATTGCGCCGAAGCTGTGAGCGAGAACACAGAGGACAAGGCAGTGAGCATCCCTGCCCAGAGCGACGGCGCCGAGGACAAGGCCTCCGGCACGGCCACTCTCGACCAGGACGCCGCTCCCGGCGAGGTCCTGCTGAAGGTGACCGGGCTGCAGAAGCACTTCCCCATCAAGAAGGGCCTGCTCCAGCGGCAGGTCGGGGCGGTGCGCGCGGTCGACGGCCTCGACTTCGAGGTGCGGGCCGGTGAGACCCTCGGTGTCGTGGGCGAGTCGGGCTGCGGCAAGTCGACGATGGGCCGACTGATCACCCGGCTGCTCGAACCGACCGCCGGCAAGGTGGAGTTCGAGGGCAAGGACATCACGCACCTCGGGGTGAGCGGCATGCGTCCGCTGCGCCGCGATGTGCAGATGATCTTCCAGGACCCGTACTCGTCGCTGAACCCGCGTCACACCATCGGCACGATCGTCGGCGCTCCTTTCCGGCTGCAGGGCGTCGAGCCCGAGGGCGGCATCAAGAAGGAGGTGCAGCGGCTGCTGTCGGTGGTCGGGCTCAACCCCGAGCACTACAACCGCTACCCGCACGAGTTCTCCGGCGGTCAGCGCCAGCGCATCGGCATCGCCCGGGCGCTGGCCCTGAAGCCGAAGCTGGTCGTCGCCGACGAGCCGGTCTCCGCGCTGGACGTGTCCGTCCAGGCGCAGGTCGTGAACCTCATGGACGACCTCCAGCAGGAGCTGGGGCTGACGTACGTGATCATCGCGCACGACCTGTCGGTCGTCCGGCACGTCTCGGACCGGATCGCGGTGATGTACCTCGGCAAGATCGTCGAGCTGGCCGACCGCGACTCGCTGTACAAGGCGCCGATGCACCCGTACACCAAGGCGCTGATGTCGGCGGTGCCGATCCCGGACCCGAAGCGACGGAACGTCAAGAGCGAGCGCATCCTGCTCAAGGGTGACGTGCCCTCGCCGATCTCCCCGCCGAGCGGGTGCCGCTTCCACACGCGGTGCTGGAAGGCGACGGAGATCTGCCGCACCACCGAGCCGCAGCTCCTGGAGCTGAAGCCCGGCCAGCGCGTGGCCTGCCACCACCCGGAGAACTTCGAGGACCAGGCCCCGCAGGACACCGTGCTGCTGTCCGACGCCAAGGAGGCGGCGGAGCTGGTGCCGGACGCGGTGCTGGAGGAGTCGGCGGAGACGTCGGCGGCGGTGGCCGCGGAGGTTCAGGCGGAGGCCGCTGCGGAGGAGACCGCGGAGACCACCGAGGCGGCTGCCGAGGAGTCGGCGGAGGCCGCTGTGGTGGAGACCACCGAGGCCGCTGTCGAGGAGTCGGCGGAGGCCGAGTCCGCCGAGGCCGAGGAGACGGCTGCCGAGGAGCCGGCCGAGGCTGCCACGGAGGAGCCCGCGGAGGCCGCTGCGGAGGAGACCCCGAAGGCCGAGGCTGCCTCCGAGGAGACTCCGGAGGCCGAGGCCACGGGCACCGAGGAGTCGGCCGGGACCGCCTCCGAGGAGCCCGCGGAGGCCGCCTCCGACGAGACCCCGGAGTCGTCGGAGTCTGAGAAGCAGTCGAAGACCGAGGGCGGGAAGTAGCGAGCGGAACAGCCGCTGTCGCACTCACGGGTATGCCCCGGTGACCGGAGAACGGTCACCGGGGCATACGCGTTTCGTCAGGAGCAACGCGAGGGATGGCACATGACGGATTGGTAAAGTCATGTACATGCCCTTAGGGGAGAGCGCAGAGTCGGGCGTGTCCGTCTGATCGACAGCACGCTCGAAGGGATGACTCATGGCACTCTCCCGTTCGGCACGCTTGGGAGCCCTCGCCGTCTCGGCGGTCTCCTTCCTCGTCATCGCGGCCTCCCCCGCCCCCTCGGCCGGGGCCGCCGGCATCGGCGACTCCTACTTCCCGCAGCTCGGCAACGGTGGCTTCGACGCCCGCCACTACGCCCTCGACGTGGCGTACGACCCGGCCGGCGGTCGTCTCGACGGCCGTACGACGATCACGGCCCGGGCCACCCAGAGCCTCACGTCCTTCGATCTGGATCTGCAGAAGCTCCAGGTGACGCGGATCGAGGTGAACGGCAGACGGACCGCGTTCACGCGCGACGGCGACGAGATCCGGATCACTCCGCGCGGCGTCCTTCCCCGGGGCAGGAACTTCACGGTCACCGTCACCTACGGCGGGGTCCCCGAGCCGCTCGGCGGCCCCATCGTCTTCGGCTCCCGGTACGGCTGGATGAAGACGGCCGACGGCGTCTTCGTCGCGTGCGAGCCCAACGCCGCCTCCACCTGGTTCCCCTCCAGCGACCACCCCTCCGACAAGGCCACCTACGACATCCGCGTCAAGGCGCCCAAGGGCCTGACCGCCGTGTCCAACGGCCGGCTGGTGTCGACGTACGACAAGGGCGACAAGACGATCACCCACTGGCGGGAGTCGCGGCCGATGGCCACCTACCTGGCCACGGCGACCATCGGCAAGTTCGATGTGCGCACCGGGAAGACGCCGTCGGGCATCCCGATCTACGTCGCCATCGACCCCGCGCTCGCGAACAGCAACACCGTCGACGTGTACGCGGTCACCGCCGAGGCGACCGACTACTGGTCCAAGGTCTTCGGCCCGTACCCCTTCGAGGAGACCGGCGCGATCGTGGACGACATGCCCGAGGCCGGCTTCTCGCTGGAGGTCCAGTCCAAGCCCGCGTACTCGGCCGTGCGCTCCGAGTCGACGATCGTGCACGAGCTGGCCCACCAGTGGTTCGGCGACTCGGTCTCCGTGGAGCGCTGGAAGGACATCTGGCTCAACGAGGGCTTCGCGACCTACGCCCAGTGGCTGTGGGCGGAGCACAAGGGCACCGGCACCGCGCACGACCAGTTCCTCGCGGCGTACAACGGCCGCCCGGCCGACAACCCGTTCTGGAAGATCAGGGTGGCCGACCCGCAGCGCGACACCATGTTCGCCTCCGCGGTCTACCAGCGCGGCGCGATGGCCCTCCAGGCCCTGCGCGAGCGCATCGGTGACACCGCGTTCTTCAGGCTCCTGCCCGCCTGGACGAAGCTCCACCGCTACGGCAACGCGAACACCGCCGACTTCATCCGGCTCGCGGAGAAGATCTCCGGGCAGCAGCTGGACGACCTGTTCCAGGAGTGGATCTACAGCACCGAGCGTCCGGTCTTGTAACGTCGGCGTTCCGGAGTCCTTGCCTTGCTTTGCAAGGTGCATTCACCCGGGTGGGTGAGAATGTAAAGGTGCTCCAGCAATTGTTCAGTCCCTCCGTCCAGCACACCCTGGATCTCGTCGGCATCTTCGTCTTCGCGATCTCCGGTGCGCTCCTGGCCGTGCGCAAGAACTTCGACGTGTTCGGCATCGCCGTGCTCGCCGAGGTCACGGCGCTGGGCGGAGGGCTGTTCCGCGATGTGATCATCGGTGCCACACCGCCCGCCGCGTTCACGGATCTCGGGTACTTCCTGACCCCGCTGCTCGCCGCGCTCCTGGTCTTCTTCCTCCACCCGCAGGTGGAGCGGATCCAGACGGCCGTGAACGTCTTCGACGCGGCCGGCCTCGGCCTCTTCTGCGTCGCGGGGACGACCAAGGCCTACGACTACGGGCTGGGCCTCACCGCGAGCGCGGCCCTCGGCCTCGCCACCGCGGTGGGCGGCGGAGTCCTGCGTGACGTCCTCGCCAACGAGGTGCCCTCACTGCTGCGCTGGGACCGCGACCTCTACGCGGTCCCGGCGATCGTCGGCTCCACCATGGTCGTGCTCTGCATCCGCTACGACACGCTGACCCCGCTGACGACCGGGCTCGCGGTCGTCACCGCTTTCGTACTACGCCTTTTGGCGATGCGCTTCCACTGGCGAGCGCCGCGCGCTTGGAACCGTCGGTCAACGGTTGCCGAGGAGTAGTCCCCGCGGTGTCCTTCCCGCTCATCTGCTGGGTGAGCCAGGTGAAGACGTACGGGATCTGCGGCCGCCACAGGGCCATGCTGTGCCCGCCCGCGCTGCGCGGGATCAGCACCGCGCGCACCACGGTCGGAGGCTTGGCGATCTGCTCCAGCGCGGCCGCCGCCTGATAGCCGTCACCGAGCTGACCGGACAGGTAGAGGGAGATGTGCGGCGGGGTGTGCCGGCCCTTCAGCAGGAAGTAGGGGTTGTTCGCGTGGCGCAGCGCTTTGCTGCGCGCGGCCAGTGACTTGCGCTCGCCGATCGGGTCGTTGTAGCCGGACAGGCTGATCGCGGCCCGGTAGCGGTCGGGGTGCGCGGTCGCGAGCTTCGCGGCGCAGTGCGCGCCCGCCGAGTAGCCGGCCGCCGCCCAGCCGTTCGGCGCGGACTGGGCGCGGAAGTTGTCCATCACCATCTTCGGCACGTCGATGCTGAGCCAGGTGTCGGCGTTCACGACGCCGGGGATGTTCGCGCAGCCCGTGTCGACCTTGGCGATGAGGTTGGTGCGCGGCGCCACCAGGATGAAGGGCGCCACCTGCCCGGTGCGCATCAGCGGCAGCAGTTGCTCGTGCGCCTTGAGGGAGCCGAACCAGGCCTTCGCCGAGCCCGGGTAGCCGGAGAGCAGCTCCACGACGGGGAACTTCTTGTTCTTGTACGCGGGGTCGTTGTACTGCGGCGGCAGCCAGACGTAGACCTCGGCCTCGACGCCCGACACCTGGCCCTTGAGCTGGGTGACGCTCACACCGCCGGCCGCGCGCATGCCCGGCCCCTCGGCCGGGGTGAACGTCTGGTGGATCTTGGGAAGGGCCTTGATCTGGATCCCGCCGGTGCCGTCCTTGCCGAGGTCGGCGGCCTGGCGCACGTGGTTGCCGGTGCCGAGCAGGTCGGACCAGTTGTCGTAGAGGCTGTTCGCGTTGTTCACCAGCACGAACACCAGGGTGACCGCGGTGACCTGGGCGAACAGCAGCATCACCACCCGGGCGGCCTGGCGCAGCAGCAGGGGGCCGCGGATCCGGGACCACAGGAACAGAGGCAGGATGAGGGCGATCGCCACTAGGACGATCGACGTGAAGAGGAACGGCGTCCCGGTCAGGCTCATCGGCGTGGCGGCTCTTCCTGTGAACGGGATGGTCTGGCTGTACGTCTTCTGAGAGGGAAACGAGGGCCCCTCGGTCACGGACGAGTGCGGACACTTACCGAGAAATTGCCAAAACCTCACCTAGGAATGGCTGGATCCGTATGGATGTTCCTCAGGGTGTCACGAGTTTGAAACACTACAAAGCTACCGCTTAGTAATTTCTCATTGTACTGTTCAGGCATGCCAGAAGCAGCAACCGCACAGGCCGTGACGGCCACGATCGGTGACAGCGAGTTCGACCGCGACACCGCGGTCACCCTCCGGGAACCCGGCGTCTACGACATCGACCTCTCCGCCGGCTGGACGATCATCAGCGCCGTCAACGGCGGCTATCTGCTGGCCGTCCTCGGCCGCGCCCTCGCGGACGCCCTGCCGCATCCGGACCCGTTCACCGTCTCCGCCCACTACCTCACCGCCTCCCAGCCGGGACCCGCGGTGATCCGCACGGACGTCGTACGCACCGGCCGCACCCTCTCCACCGGCCAGGCGTCCCTCTTCCAGTACGACGACGAGGGCCGCGAGGTCGAACGCATCCGCGTACTCGCCTCGTACGGCGACCTGGACTCCCTGCCCGACGATGTGCGTACGAGCGCGCAGCCGCCCGCCTTCCCGCCCATGGACCAGTGCTTCGGCTCGGGGGACGGCCCGGCGCCCGTCTCCGGCAGCTCGGCGATCACCGAGCGGCTGATGCTCAAACTGGACCCCGCCACTCTGGGCTGGGCCCTGGGCGCGCCCACCGGGAAGGGTGAGATGCGCGCGTGGTTCGGGCTCGCCGACGGCCGCGACGCGGACCCGCTGTCGCTGCTCCTCGCGGTGGACGCGCTGCCGCCCACCGCCTTCGAGATGGGCATCTCCGGCTGGGTGCCCACCGTCGAGCTGACCGTGCATGTGCGCTTCCGACCGGCGCCGGGCCCGCTCCGGGTCTCGATCACCACGCGCAACCTCGCCGGCGGCTTCCTGGAGGAGGACGCCGAGGTCTGGGACAGCCAGGACCGCCTGGTCGCACAGTCCCGTCAGCTGGCTCGGGTCAGGCTGGGCTGAGCCCGCCCATGCGTCGGACCGCGCCCCGGTGGGGGCGCGGTCCGAAACGTGTACCGGCCTGGTCGCGCGGTCAGCCGACCGCCGGCGGCCGGCGGCCGAGCCAGGCCGCCAGTCGTTCGTAGGCGTCGGCGCCCTCGGGAGCCGGACGCGCCGAGCCGAAGGGGACGTCGTCGCCGCGCTCCGGCTCCGGCAGGACCACCCGGGCGACGGCGAGCGCGAACTCGGCCACATCCGGATCGAGTTCGAGCGGCCGGCCGAGGGCCTCCCACAGGTCCCAGGTGTGCGTGACCGCCTCCATCACATACCCCGACAGCGCGTTGCGCCCCGGCGTCTCGCCCCACGGCACCCGCACCATCGCGTCCAGCCGGGCGTCGTCCGCCCAGGCGCGCCGGACCTCGCCGCCGGCCGCGTCGTACGCCTCGGGCCAGCCGTCGTCCGCGACGCCGTCCACGAACGGGCGCACGGCCAGCCCGTCGCCGCCCGCGCCGATCACGGCGATCCGGCGCGTGCCGCCGACGATGTGCGACAGCAGGGTCCGCACGTCGAACTCGGTGCACGGTGTGGCACCGGAGAGCTGCTCCGGCCGTACGGTCCTGACCAGCGCGGCGATCTGCTCGGCGGCACGGGCGTACACGGGACGGGGGTCGGTGTTCATGACGGTCCTCTCGGTGGGTCGGTGCCCCGAGGTTCCCCGTAATACCTGACAGTTGCCGTCAACATTTGCGAACGGTCCTTCGCCGCCGCGATGCTGGGCCGGTGAAGTCGGACCGCCTGCTGTCGATACTTCTGTTGTTGCAGACCCGCGGACGCGTCCCGGCCCGCGAACTCGCCGAACGGCTGGAGGTGTCGGTGCGCACCATCTACCGCGACGTCGACGCCCTGTCCGCATCCGGGGTGCCGGTGTACGCCGAGCGGGGACGCCACGGCGGCATCGAACTGCTCACCGGATTCCGTACGGACGTCACGGGACTGACCGCCGACGAGTCACGCGCCCTGTTCGTCCTGGCCGCACAGGGCGCGCACGCCGCACTCGGTCTGGACGCGGCCCTCGGCTCCGCGCTGCGCAAGGTGATGGCGGCGCTGCCCGCGCCGCACCGGCCGGCCGCCGAGGCCACCAGTCGCCGTGTCCTCGTCGACGCGACGCGCTGGAAGGGCGGTCCGCAGGCCACCGTGGACCTGGACACCCTGCAGGACGCGGTGTTCAGCGACCGCCGGCTGCTGCTGCGCTACCGGCACAGCGGGGACACCGAGGCGCGCACCTACACCGTCGATCCCTATGGGCTCGTCTCGAAGGCGGGCGTCTGGTACCTGGTCGCCGACCGGCGCGGCAGCCCGCAGCTCTTCCGCGTGGACCGGGTGCGTGCGGCGACCGTGCTGGCGGATCCCGTCCGGCGGCGCCCGGGGGTCGAACTCGCCGACGCCTGGGAGGTGCTGCGGCGGCAGGTGGAGGACCGGCCGGACGGTATCGAGGTGACGGTCCGGGTGCGCCGCGAACACCTCGACATGTTCCGGCGCCTGACCGCCTCCACGCTGACGGCCCCGCCGGAGGAGGAGGGCGACGGCGCCTGGGTGACCGCCCGGCTGTCGTACGGCGTCCTGCGGGAGGTGCGCGGGCTCCTGCTGTTCGCCGACCGGGTCGAGGTGCTGGCGCCGCCGCAGGCGCGCGCCGAACTGGCGCGGGCGGCGGCCTCCGTCACGGAGCTGTACCGGCAGGGCGAGTGAGCGCCGCGGCGCCCCGGCGGGTGGTCCGTCGGCAGCGGGGGCGGTCCGCTACGACTTCCAGTGATGGCGGCCGAGGCTGATCAGCCGCAGCCGCTGGGCCGCCGATCTGGCGACCCGGTCCCGCTCGTCGGCGGGGCCCTCCATCGCCTCCAGGAACTGGTTGGCCGTCGCCAGCATCTGGTCGACATACAGACCGGCGAGCATCAGCAGGTCCTCCTCGCTCCACCCCGCGGACTCGGGGTGTCCGGCCAGCGCGACCTGCACCTCCTCGGCGAAGCGCGCCAGTTGGCGCCGGATCGCCTCCCGCACCGGCTGCACACCGCCGTGCCGTTCCCGCGCGATGAACCGTACGTGCGCCGGATACGCGTCGACGTGGTGGGCGATCAGGTCGACGGCGCGCGCGATCCGTTCCTCGCTGTCGCCGGCCGCGGCGACGGTGGAGTCGATCATCGGGTGAAGGCTGCCGAGGGCCGCCTCGACCAGCTCCACGCCGAGATCCGCCGTCGACCGGAAGTGCCGGTAGAAGGCGGTGGGCGCGACACCCACCGCACGGGTGACCTCGCGCAGCCCGAGACTGCTCAGGCTCTGTTCCTCCAGCAGGCCTAGCGCCGCGTCCAGAAGGGCCTGGCGGGTCTTCTGCTTCTGGGCCTGCCGGAGGCCGAGGGTGTGACTCATGCCATGCAGTTAACAACTGTTCGCTGGAATTGCAAAGCCGTCGGGCACGTTAGACTAAGAAGTCAGTGAACGGTTGTAACCACAGTCGTTCACCGAACCGTAACGAGAGGCCTCTTGGAGGGGATCTCACCATGCTGTTCCTCGTCGCCGCGCTTCTGCTGCTGGGGACCGTCCTCGGCACCGTGGCCCATGCCCCGCTGCCCGTCACCCTTGTGGCCGCGACCGGCATCGCCGTCTGGCTCGTGATCTTCGCGATCCGCGAGCGGCACGGCCGTCGGCGGCACCCATCGGCCCACTGATCGCCGTACGCCATCCGACCGTCGGGAGATGACCGCACCATGAACCTCACCGCGACACGCAACGAGAGCACCACTCCGGCCGACGACAGCACCACGACCCGCGCCGACCGGAGCACCACGGCTCCGGAGAGCCGCACCGGCACCCGCGACGCCGAGGGCATGGCCGTGGCGTCCTTCATCCTGGGCCTCCTCGGCCTGCTGGTCCTCAACGTCTTCCTCGGCCCCGTCGCCATCGCCCTGGCCGCCGTCGCCCTGTGGCGCGGCACACAGCGCCGGGGACGCGCCTATCTCGGCCTCGGCCTCGGCATCGCGGACCTGGTGGTCCTGGTGGCCCTGATGCAGATGGACCACACGGTGTCCTGGAGCATCTAGGCGCGGCGCGGCCCGGTGGCCGGAAGACCCGGCCGCACCCCGCGCGGGCAAGGGCCGCGCCCCGCCCGCAGAACCACCGGCCATAGAATTGGCCCACCATGGCTTACCTCGACCACGCCGCGACCACTCCGATGCTCCCCGAGGCGGCAGAGGCACTGACCGCCCAGATGGCCGTCACCGGCAACGCCTCCTCGCTGCACACATCCGGCCGCCGCGCCAGGCGCACCGTCGAAGAGGCCCGCGAGACCCTCGCGGAGGCGCTCGGCGCCCGCCCCAGCGAGGTCGTCTTCACCTCCGGCGGCACCGAGGCCGACAATCTCGCCGTGAAGGGCCTGTACTGGGCCCGCCGCGCTGCCGACCCGGCCCGCACCCGGGTCCTGTCCAGCCTCGTCGAACACCACGCGGTCCTCGACGCGGTCGACTGGCTCGGCGAACACGAGGGCGCCACGGTCGAGTACCTGCCCGTCGACTCCTACGGCCGGGTCCGGCCCGAGGATCTGCGCGAGGCCATAGCCCGCAATCCCGACGACGTCGCCCTCGCCACGGTCATGTGGGCCAACAACGAGATCGGCACGGTCATGCCGATCCGCGAACTGGCCGACGTGGCCGCCGAGTTCGGCGTCCCGCTGCACTCCGACGCGGTCCAGGCCTTCGGCCAGGTCCCGGTCGACTTCGAGGCGTCCGGCCTCGCCGCCATGACGGTGTCCGGCCACAAGATCGGCGGCCCCTACGGCATCGGCGCGCTCGTCCTCGGCCGCGAGTACAGCCCCGTGCCCGTGCTGCACGGCGGCGGCCAGGAGCGCCATGTGCGCTCCGGCACCCTCGACGTGCCGGCCATCGCCTCCTTCGCGGTCGCCGGACGGCTCGCCGCAGAGCAGCGCGAGTGGTTCGCCCGGGAGATCGGCGCGCTGCGCGACTCCCTGATCACCGCGGTCCGTACGGCGGTCCCGGACGCCCTCCTGGGCGGGGACCCGGTGCACCGGCTCCCGGGCAACGCCCACTTCAGCTTCCCCGGTTGCGAGGGCGACTCGCTGCTCCTGCTGCTGGACGCACAGGGCATCGAGTGCTCCACGGGCTCGGCCTGCACCGCGGGGGTGGCCCAGCCGAGCCATGTGCTGCTCGCCACCGGCGCCGACCCGGACCTCGCCCGCGGCACGCTCCGCTTCTCCCTCGGCCACACCTCCACGGAGGCGGACGTGGAGGCGGTCGCGAAGGCGATCGGCCCGGCGGTGGAGCGGGCGCGCTGCGCGGGACTGACCTGAGCCCGCCCCAGCCGGCCCACGGGCCCGGCGCACGGCGGCGGATACTGGCGCGCCGGGCGCGCCGGGCGCCCCGTACTCTTGAAGGGTTATGACTGACACCCCGCAGCGCCCTCTCCGCGTCCTCGCCGCGATGTCCGGCGGAGTCGACTCCGCCGTCGCCGCCGCCCGCGCCGCCGAAGCGGGCCACGACGTGACCGGCGTCCATCTCGCGCTGTCCGCGAACCCGCAGTCGTTCCGCACCGGTGCGCGCGGCTGTTGCACCATCGAGGACTCGCGCGACGCCCGCCGTGCCGCGGACGTCATCGGCATCCCCTTCTACGTCTGGGACCTCGCCGAGCGGTTCCGCGAGGACGTCGTCGAGGACTTCATCGCCGAGTACGAGGCGGGCCGCACCCCCAACCCGTGTCTGCGCTGCAACGAGAAGATCAAGTTCGCGGCGCTGCTCGACAAGGCGCTCGCGCTCGGCTTCGACGCCGTCTGCACCGGCCACTACGCCAAGGTCGTCATGCTCGACGACGGCACGCGCGAGCTGCACCGCGCCTCCGACATGGCCAAGGACCAGTCGTACGTCCTCGGCGTGCTCGACGAGAAGCAACTGGCCCACGCGATGTTCCCGCTCGGCGACACGGTCACCACCAAGGACGAGATCCGCGCGGAGGCCGAGCGCCGGGGCCTCGCGGTCGCCAAGAAGCCCGACTCGCACGACATCTGCTTCATCGCGGACGGCGACACCCAGGGCTTCCTGGCCCAGCGGCTCGGCAAGGCCGAGGGCGACATCGTCGACGAGTCCGGCACCACCATCGGCACCCACGAGGGCGCGTACGGCTTCACGATCGGACAGCGCAAGGGCCTCAGGATCGGCACCCCGGCGGCCGACGGCAAGCCGCGCTACGTCCTCGACATCTCGCCGGTCGACAACACCGTGACGGTGGGCCCGGCGTCCTCCCTGGACGTCGACGCGCTGACCGCCGTCAAGCCCCGCTGGTGCGGAACCGCCCCGGCCGGCCCCGGCACCTACACGGCCCAGCTCCGCGCCCACGGCGGCGAGACGGAGGTGACGGCGGAGCTGGTCGACGGCGAACTGCGGGTGCGCTTCACCGAGCCGGTCCGCGGCGTGGCCCCCGGCCAGGCGATCGTCCTGTACGACGGCACGCGCGTGGTCGGCTCGGCGACGATCGCGTCGACGACCCGCACGACGCCCGCGGTGGCGTGAGGCCCGGGAGGACGACGTTCTTCGGGGGCTAGCTCCCGAAGAACTCCGCCAGCACCGGGGCGAGCACCTGGGGCTCCACCATGTGGTCCTGGTCCCGCAGGGTGCGGTACGTGCCCCGGGGGACCGCCTGGGCGACGGCCTCGGCCGCCCTGCGGAGCCACTCGGGGCTGGCGCCGCCCGCGACGGCCAGCACGGGGACGGTGACCGACGCGAGCCGCTCCCGGGGCACCAGCCCGTCGCCCATCACGGCGTCGTCGTAGGCGAGGGTCGGCGCGAGCGCCTCCATGTCGGCCCACATCGGGGACCGGCGGGCGTTGGCGATCATCTCCGGGGCCAGTCCGGTGAGACCGAGGAACAACTCCACCGCGTCCCCGCGCCGTCCCTGACCGAGCGCCTCACCTAGACGCGCGGTGTACTCCGCGCGTTCCGGCTGTCCGCCCCCGTAGTCGGCGAACGGCGGCTCGTAGACGGCGACGCCGCGCACCGGCAGCCCGCTCGCCGCCGCCTCGAGAGCCAGCGCGCCGCCGGACGAGATGCCGTAGAGCCACGCCTCGCCGCCCGCCGCCTCGATGAGCGCCGCGAGATCCTCGACCTCGCGGGCCACCGCGTACGGCTCCGTGTCACCGCTCCCACCACGGCCCCGGCGGTCGTACACGATCACACTGAAGCGGTCCGGGAGATGCGCGCCCAGAGGCGCCACGGTGGCGCCCGTGGACATCGCGCCGCTCACCAGGACGACCGCCGGGCCCTGTCCGGTGCGTTCGTACGCGATGCGCGTGCCGTCGCGTGAGGTGGTCTGCTTGTCCATGTCTGTGAGACTGCCGCAGGGCGGCGGCCTCAGTCGCTCACGACACCTCCACTTCGTAGAAGCAGAGGTGGTCCTTGATGGCCGCGACCTCCGGCTTGGGGTCGGGGTACGCCCACACGAGGTTCTCCGCGTCCGGCAGCGACCAGTACGACGCGGTGCCCTTGAAGGGGCACTCGGTGTGGGTCTCGGAGGGGGTCAGCAGGTCCGTGCGGACATCCTCGGCGGGAATGTAGTACCGCACGGGACAGCCGGTCTCCCGCAGCACCAGGGCGCGGTCGCTGTCCGCCAGGACCTGTCCGTCGTGCACCACGCGCACATGCTTGTCGCCCTGCTCGATGGTGATCGTGTGTCCGTTGCTCATATTGGAAAAGCACGTGCGGGACCGCGGTTCTTCCCGCGTACGGTGTTCGGCATGAACATCTGTGTCTTCCTCTCCGCCGCCGACCTCGCCGACCGCTACACCCGCCCCGCGCGCCAGTTCGCGGAGCTGCTCGGCAAGGGCGGTCACACCCTGGTGTGGGGCGGCTCCGACGTCGGCCTCATGAAGGTGGTCGCCGACGGGGTGCAGGAGGCGGGCGGCCGGCTCGTGGGCGTCTCCGTCCGGTTCCTGGCCGCCAAGGCGCGGACGGGCACCGACGAGATGGTGGTCGCCGAGGACCTGGCCGAGCGCAAGAGGCTGCTCCTGGAGAAGTCCGACGCGGTCGTGATCATGGTGGGCGGGACCGGGACGCTCGACGAGGCGACCGAGATCCTGGAGCTGAAGAAGCACGGGCACACCGACAAGCCGGTGGTCCTGCTGAACACGGCCGGCTTCTACGACGGCCTGAAGGAGCAGTTCCGGCGGATGGAGGACGAGGGCTTTCTGCCGCGCCCGCTCTCGGAGCTGGTGTTCTTCGCCGAGGAACCGGTGGGGGCGCTCGCGTACCTGGAGGAGTCGCTCGGGATCCGCTAGCCCCGGGGTGCGAGCATGGCGGACATGGCAACTCATGTGATCACCGGAGCGGGTTCCGGCATCGGCGCGGCGGTGGCCCGCCGTCTCCACGCGCGCGGGGACGCTCTCGTGCTCCACGCGCGCGACGCGGGCAGGGCGAAGGAACTGACGGCCGAGTTCCCCGGGGCGACGACCCTGGTGGGTGACCTCGCCGACCCGGACAAGCTGTCCTGGGCGTTCTCGCACCAGTCCCTGCCGGACCGGGTGGACTCCCTGCTGCACATCGCGGGCGTGGTCGACCTCGGCCCGGTGGGCGAGCTGACCCCCAAGTCCTGGCGCCACCAGCTGAACGTCAACCTGATCGCACCCGCGGAACTGACCCGTCACTTCCTGCCCCAGCTCCGCGCCGCGCGCGGCCACGTCGTGTTCGTGAACTCCGGCGCGGGCCTGAACGCGCACGCGGACTGGTCGGCGTACGCCGCCTCCAAGCACGGCCTGAAGGCCCTCGCGGACTCCCTGCGCCAGGAGGAGCACGGCAACGGCGTCCGGGTCACCTCGGTCTACCCCGGCCGCACGGCGACCCCGATGCAGGCCGAGGTCCACCAGCAGGAGGGCAAGCCGTACGACCCGTCCGGATGGATCGACCCCGAGTCGGTGGCCACGGCCCTGCTGATGTGCCTGGACCTGCCGAGGGACGCGGAGGTCAACGACCTCACGGTGCGGCCCGGGGCGTAGCCAGGACAACCAGCCCGTCCGGCGCTTGAGGACGAGGCGGTTGAGGCCGACCAGGGGGTCTGGGGGTCGCGGCCCCCGGGGACGGGACCCACCACCGGCCGACGCTCGGTGGATCCGGCACCAGGGACGGCCGCACCCCCGGAGGGCCTACGCTGCACGGGTGAGTGAAGACAGCCAGTTCAGGTTCGGTGCCGCCACCGGGATCGGGTCCATGCCGGGCGGCGACGCCCGGGAGGCCGCCAAGACCGTCACCGGAAGCTTCGAAGACTTCCCCTTCCTCGCCGAGCTGCCCGCCCGGGGGCCCGGTGCGGACATGATCGGGCGGACCGCCGGGATGCTCGTCGACCTGTACGCGCGCGTGGAGCCCAGCGGCTGGCGGTTCGGGGACCGGCCCGGGCGGGACACCCGGCGGGCCCGCTCCTGGCTGGGCGAGGACCTGGACGCCCTGGAGGAGTTCACCCAGGACTACGAGGGACCGCTGAAGGTACAGGCGGTGGGTCCCTGGACGCTCGCCGCCGCCCTGGAGCTGAGGAACGGCGAGGCCGCGCTCTCCGACCCCGGCGCCTGCCGCGACCTCGCCGGCTCCCTCATGGAGGGGCTGCGGCTCCACCTCGACGAGGTACGGCGCCGCGTACCGGGAGCCCGGCTCGTCCTCCAGCTCGACGAGCCCTCGCTCACCTCCGTCCTGCGCGGGCAGGTGAAGACCGCCAGCGGCTACCGGACCCACCGGGCCGTCGACCGGCAGATCGTCGAGGCCACGCTGCGGGACGTCGTGCGGGTACACGCGGACGGCCCGGTCGTCGTGCACTCGTGCGCACCCGACGTGCCCTTCGCCCTGTTGCGCCGGGCGGGCGCCGCCGCCGTCTCCTTCGACTTCTCGCTCCTCACCGAGCGTGACGACGAGACGATCGGGGAGGCGGTGGAAGCGGGCACCCGGCTCTTCACCGGAGTCGTGCCGGGCACCGACGGCCCATTGTCGGACCCTGCCGGTAGCGTCATGGGTGTCAGGACGCTGTGGCGCAGGCTGGGGCTGCGTCCGGGGCTTCTCGCGCAGGCGGTCACGGTCACGCCGGCGTGCGGGCTCGCGGGCGCCTCTCCGGACTACGCCCGCCGGGCGCTCGCCCACTGCGTCCGGGCGGCGAGATCCCTCGCGGACAACCCAGAGTAACGGGAGGACCACACGGTGGCCGGCGACAAGCAAGCGGAGACGACGGTGCCCGCCGAGGCACGGGAGCAGCACGCGCAGCTCGCTGAGCAGATCGAGGAGCACCGCTTCCGGTACTACGTGAAGGACGCTCCCGTCGTCAGTGACGCGGAGTTCGACCGGCTCCTGCGCTCCCTGGAGGCGCTGGAGGAGGAGTACCCCGAGCTGCGCACCCCCGACTCGCCCACCCAGAAGGTCGCGGGGGCCTACGAGACGGAGTTCACGGCCGTCGAGCACCGCGAGCGCATGCTCTCCCTCGACAACGTCTTCGACGACGAGGGGCTGGCCGCCTGGGCCGACCGCGTCGCCAAGGAGGTGGGCACCTCCGCGTACCACTTCCTGTGCGAGCTGAAGGTCGACGGCCTCGCGGTCAACCTGACCTACGAGCACGGCCGCCTGACCCGCGCGGCGACCCGCGGAGACGGCCGTACGGGCGAGGACATCACGCCGAACGTGCGGACGATCGCGGAGATCCCGGACCGCCTCCACGGCGACCGGGTGCCCGACCTCGTGGAGATCCGCGGCGAGGTCTTCTTCCCGATGGAGAAGTTCGAGGAGCTGAACGCCCGGCTGGTCGAGGGCGGCGACAAGCCCTTCGCCAATCCGCGCAACGCGGCGGCGGGTTCGCTGCGGCAGAAGGACCCGCGCATCACGGCCACCCGCCCGCTGCACATGGTGGTGCACGGCATCGGCGCCCTCAAGGGCTTCGCGGACGGTCTGAGCCGTCTCTCCGAGGCGTACGACCTGCTGCACTCCTGGGGCCTGCCCACCGCCCGGCACAACAAGGTGGTCGACGACCTCGACGGCGTACGGGAGTTCATCGCGTACTACGGCGAGCACCGCCACTCCGTGGAGCACGAGATCGACGGAGTCGTCGTCAAGCTCGACGAGATCCCCCTCCAGGGACGGCTGGGCTCCACCTCGCGCGCCCCGCGCTGGGCGATCGCGTACAAGTACGCGCCCGAGGAGGTCAACACCAAGCTCGTCAACATCCGCGTGGGCGTGGGCCGTACGGGCCGGGTCACTCCGTACGCGCAGGTCGAGCCCGTCACGGTCGCGGGCTCGGAGGTCGAGTTCGCCACCCTGCACAACCAGGACGTGGTCAAGGCCAAGGGCGTGCTCATCGGCGACACGGTGGTGCTGCGCAAGGCCGGTGACGTCATCCCGGAGATCCTCGGCCCGGTCGTCGATCTGCGGGACGGCACCGAACGGGAGTTCGTGATGCCGTCCGAGTGCCCCGAGTGCGGTACGCCGCTGCGGCCCATGAAGGAGGGGGACGTCGACCTCCGCTGCCCGAACGCCCGGACCTGCCCGGCCCAGCTGCGGGAGCGGCTGTTCTATCTCGCCGGCCGCAAGGCGCTGGACATCGAGCACTTCGGCTATGTGGCCGCCGCGGCTCTCACCAAGCCGCTGGAGCCGGCCGAGCCTCCGCTGAAGGACGAGGGCGATCTGTTCGACCTCACGATCGAGCAGCTGCTGCCCATCAAGGCGTTCGTCCTGGACCAGGACAGCGGTCTGCCCAAGCGCGATCCGAAGACCGGCGAGGAGAAGATCGCCACGGTCTTCGCCAACCAGCAGGGCGAGCCCAAGAAGAACGCGCTCGCGATGCTGGAGAACATCGCCGCCGCCAAGGAGCGCCCGCTCGCGCGCATTCTGACCGGGCTGTCGATCCGTCATGTCGGCCCGGTCGCCGCCGAGGCGCTGGCCCGTGCCTTCCGCTCCGTCGACCGTATCGATCAGGCCACCGAGGAGGAGCTCCGGAACACGGACGGCGTGGGGGAGATCGTCGCGCGCTCCGTCAAGGAGTGGTTCGCCGAGGACTGGCACCGCGAGATCCTCCGTAAGTGGAAGGCCGCAGGCGTGCGGCTGGAGGAGGAGGGCTCGGGCGAGGAGGAGGGCCCGCGTCCGCTGGAGGGCCTCACCGTCGTGGTCACCGGCACGCTGGAGCGGTTCACCCGTGACGGGGCCAAGGAGGCCCTGCAGAGCCGTGGAGCGAAAGTGACCGGTTCTGTCTCAAAGAAGACGTCTTTTGTGGTCGTCGGTGAGAACCCGGGATCGAAGTACGACAAGGCCATGCAATTGAAGGTTCCGGTGCTCAACGAGGACGGTTTCACGGTCCTGTTGGAACAGGGGCCGGAGGCAGCGGCGGAAGTGGCCCTTCCGACCGGGGAGTAGTGGTTGAAGGCCACTCGTTCCGCGCATACCAGATGCATAGGGCGGCCGGGTCGTATTCGGGCAACCGCCGACGACCGCTGCCCGTGAAAGCCTTTTGCGGCCTACTGTTGAGATGTGCGCCTGCCGTGCCCGCACGCGTGGTGGGTCTCGGACGCGGTGCCGTTGACGGGTCGTCGGGCAGCAGGCCGCGTGGCGTGGGCACCGCCGGCTGTGAGAGGGACGGGAATGGAACCGACCGAGAGCGCCACCTCGGACTCACGGCTGCGCCTGCGCCGGATGTCCGGCGCCTGGCGGCTCTGCCGCCGCACCACGCGGTCACCGATACGCAGGAACGGCCCCGGCGCCGTGCCGGGCGTGCCACCCGCGGCGGGCCCCGTCCATGTCACCGGAGTGCCGCCGAGGAACCTCCCCGCCCTCCTCCCCGCCCAGGCCACCGCCCCCGGGGCCGTGCCACTCCCCGCGGTGCCGTCCGGCTCGCCCGCTCCGGACGGCGGGCGGCACGGGGTCCGGCTCGCGCTGCCCGCGGCGGTCGTGGCGGCGGCGGCGTGCGTCCTCGGCACCGGTCTCCTCCGTGCCTTCGGCGGACACCACGCGCTCTTCCCGTCCGGCACCGCCGGCTGGTCCCTGGCCGTGCTCACGGGCATCATCGTCGGCCATCTGGTCGCCCTCGGCCGCGTCCGCTCCTGGGGCGGCACGGGCTCGGGCGCGGCCCTGACCCTCGCCGTCCTGCTGCTGTACGGCTGGGTGCCCGCCGGAATGGTCAGCCTCACCGTCGTCGTCCTGGTCGTGACGGCCCGGCTCGGCCGCTGGCGGCAGGGCGTGCTGCACGGCGCGGTCGACATCCTCGGCATCGGCGCCGCAGCGCTCGTCCTGGCCGTCTTCGGACGCGTCCCGACCGTCGAGACGCCCTGGAACCCCCAGAGCTGGACCCTCTACACCGCGCCCCAGGTCGTCCTCGTCGCCGGCGCCTACCTCGCGGTGACCCGGCTGCTGCTGTGGTACCTCCACGCGGTGCGCGCCGGAAAGCTGCCCACGGTCGCCCGTTCCGCCCTCGTCCGGCAGGGACTCGTCGCCGTCGCCCTGCTCGGCATCGCCCCGCTGATCTGTGTCGTCGCCGTCACGCTCCCGATCCTGCTGCCCTTGTTCGCCGTCCCGCTCGTCGCCCTGGACTCCACCCTGTGGATAGCCCGGGCCCGCGCCGAGGAACAGCTGCGCGACCCGCTGACCGGCCTGCCCAACCGGCAGTGGCTGCTGGAGCGCACCTGGACGGCGCTCGACGACGCCGAGCGGATCGGCGCACGGGCCGCCCTGATGCTGATCGACCTCGATCGCTTCCGGTCGGTGAACGACACGCTCGGCCATCTCGCCGGTGACCGGCTGCTTCTGCAGATCGCCGAGCGGCTGCGGCTCGCGCTGCCGCGCGGGGCGGAGGCGGCGCGGCTCGGCGGGGACGAGTTCGCCGTGTTACTGCCCGTCGCGGACTCCACGACGTCCGCGTCACGGGCGGCCCGCAATCTGGTCGCGGCGCTCAGCTCCCCGCTCGACCTCGACGGACTCACGCTGGTCCTGGAGGCCAGCGCGGGGGTCGCCGTCTTCCCCGAGCACGCGCTCGACGCGGAGGGGCTGCTGCAGCGGGCGGACGTCGCGATGTACCAGGCGAAGCGGGACCGTACGGGGGTGGAGGTCTACGAGTCCAAGCGGGACTCGAACACCCCCGACCGGCTCGGACTGCTGGGGGATCTGCGACGCGCGCTGGACGCGCACGAGGTGGAGCTCCACTACCAGCCCAAGGTGCGCTTCGACGGGCAGGTCGCCGGGCTGGAGGCACTCGTGCGGTGGGTGCACCCCGAGCGCGGGAAGGTGCCGCCGGACGAGTTCATCGCGATCGCCGAGTCCTCCGGGCTGATGCCGCATCTGACGGAGTACGTACTGGAGACGGCGCTCGGGCAGGTGGCGCGCTGGCGGGCGCAGGGGCTGCGGGTCCCGGTGGCCGTGAACGTCTCGCCCCGCGATGTGCACACCCCCGGGTTCGCGGGCTCGGTGGCCGCGCGGCTGGCCCGGCACGGGGTGCCCGCGGGGGCGTTGCAGCTGGAGATCACGGAGCATGTGCTCCTGGAGGACCCGCAGCGGGCCGCCGACACGCTGGCCGCGCTGGCCGGACACGGCGTGAAGATGTCGCTGGACGACTTCGGGACGGGCTACTCGTCGCTGGTCCATCTGCGGCGGCTGCCGGTGAGCGAGCTGAAGATCGACCGTTCGTTCGTGGCGCGGCTCGCGGTGGACGCGGAGGACGCGGAGATCGTGCGCTGCACCGTGGACCTGGCGCATTCGCTTGGGCTGCTCGTCGTCGCGGAGGGGGTCGAGGACGACGAGACGTGGGAGCGGTTGCGCGACCTGCGCTGCGACGCGGTCCAGGGCTGGCTGGTCGCGGCCGCGATGCCGCCGGAGGAGACGACGGCGTGGCTGCGAGCACGGGGCGCCCGCGGCTGGCAACGCCCGAGGGCCGCACTCCCGGCGGCTGCGACGGACGAGTAGCGCCACCACCCTGACGACGGAGGTCCGGGCCGGCCTGTGCCCGTCGACCGCCCGTGCCCATCGACCGCCCGTGCCCATCGGTCGGCCTGTGCCCGTCGATCGGCCTGTGCCCGTCGATCGGCCTGTGCCCGTCGGTCGGCGCGTGGCCGTCGGTCGGCCTGTGCCCGTCGGTCGGCCTGTGCCCGTCGGTCGGCCTGTGCCCGTCGGTCGGCCTGTGCCCGTCGACCGCCTGTGCCCGTCGATCGGCCTGTGCCCGCCGATTGCCCTGTGCCCGCCGATTGCCCCGTGCCCGTCGATCGGCCTGTGCCCGCCGATTGCCCCGTGCCCGTCGATCGGCCTGTGCCCGCCGATTGCCCCGTGCCCGCCGATTGCCCCGTGCCCGTCGATCGGCCTGTGCCCGCCGATTGCCCCGTGCCCGTCGATCGGCCCGTGCCCGTCGACCGCCTGTGCCCGTCGATCGGCCCGTGCCCGTCGATCGGCCTGTGCCCGTCGATCGGCCTGTGCCCGTCGGCCGGCCTGTGCCCGCCGATTGCCCCGTGCCCGTCGATTGCCCCGTGCCCGTCGATCGGCCTGTGCCCGCCGATTGCCCCGTGCCCGTCGATCGGCCTGTGCCCGTCGACCGCCTGTGCCCGTCGACCGCCTGTGCCCGTCGATCGGCCCGTGCCCGTCGACCGCCTGTGCCCGTCGATCGGCCCGTGCCCGTCGACCGCCTGTGCCCGTCGATCGGCCTGTGCCCGTCGGCCGGCCCGTGCCCGTCGACCGCCCGTGCCCGCCGAACAGCCCCGACCGGCACCCGTCTCGTGCCCCTCCATCACCTCCAACCGCCTGCCGACGCACCGCGCGCGGGCAAACCCATGCGCGGGCACCCGCGCTCGCGCCATAGGATTGGGCCCAAACCACACACACTCACCCCAGAGGATCGCTGCATGCCTGGCATCACGCGCGAGGAGGTCGCCCACCTCGCCCGGCTGGCGCGTCTGGAGCTGAAGCCCGAAGAGCTTGACCACTTCGCGGGCCAGCTCGACGACATCATCGGCGCGGTCGCCCGCGTCAGCGAGGTCGCCGACCAAGACGTACCGCCGACCTCCCACCCGCTGCCGCTGACCAATGTCATGCGCGCGGACGAGGTCCGTCCGTCGCTCACCCCCGAGCAGGCGCTGTCCGGCGCCCCTGCCCAGGAGCAGCAGCGTTTCAAGGTGCCGCAGATCCTGGGGGAGGAGTAGCCCGTCATGACGGACAAGAACAGCATCATCCGGCTCACCGCCGCCCAGACCGCGGAGAAGATCGCCTCCGGCGAGCTGACCGCCGTCGAGGTCACCGAGGCCCACCTCGCCCGTATCGAGGCCGTGGACGAGAAGGTGCACGCCTTCCTGCACGTCGACCGCGAGGGCGCGCTCGCGCAGGCCCGTGCCGTCGACGAGAAGCGGGAGCGGGGCGAGAAGCTCGGCCCGCTCGCCGGCGTGCCGCTCGCGCTCAAGGACATCTTCACCACCAAGGGCGTGCCCACCACCGTCGGGTCCAAGATCCTCGAGGGCTGGATCCCGCCGTACGACGCGACCCTGACCAGGAAGCTCAAGGAAGCCGACGTCGTCATCCTCGGCAAGACCAACATGGACGAGTTCGCCATGGGGTCCAGCACCGAGAACAGCGCCTACGGCCCCACCGGCAACCCCTGGGACCTCACCCGTATCCCGGGCGGCTCCGGCGGTGGGTCGAGCGCCGCGCTCGCCTCCTTCCAGGCCCCGCTCGCCATCGGCACGGACACCGGCGGCTCCATCCGCCAGCCCGCGTCCGTCACCGGCACGGTCGGCGTCAAGCCGACGTACGGCGGTGTCTCGCGGTACGGCATGGTCGCCTTCTCCAGCTCCCTCGACCAGGGCGGCCCCTGCGCCCGTACGGTCCTGGACGCCGCCCTGCTGCACGAGGTCATCGGCGGACACGACCCGCTCGACTCGACCTCCATCGACGCCCCGGTCCCGCAGGTCGTCGAGGCCGCGCGCAACGGCAGCGTGGCGGGCATGCGCATCGGTGTCGTCAAGCAGTTCCGCGGCGAGGGCTACCAGGCCGGTGTCCTGCAGCGCTTCGACGAGGCCGTCGCCCTCCTCAAGGAGCTGGGTGCCGAGATCGTCGAGCTGGACTGCCCGTCCTTCGACCTGGCGCTGGCCGCGTACTACCTGATCGCCCCGAGCGAGTGCTCCAGCAACCTCGCCCGCTTCGACGGTCTTCGCTACGGCCTGCGCGTCGGCGACGACGGCACGCACTCCGCCGAGGAGGTCACCTCCCTCACCCGTGAGGCGGGCTTCGGCGCCGAGGTCAAGCGCCGCATCATGCTCGGCACGTACGCCCTCAGCTCCGGCTACTACGACGCGTACTACGGCTCCGCCCAGAAGGTCCGCACGCTCATCACCCGCGACTTCGAGAAGTCGTTCGAGCAGGTGGATGTGATCGTCTCGCCGACGACCCCCACCACCGCCTTCCCGATCGGTGAGCGCGCCGACGACCCGATGGCGATGTACCTGGCGGACCTGTGCACCATCCCGGTCAACCTGGCCGGCAACGCCGCCATGTCGCTGCCCTGCGGTCTTGCTCCGGAGGACAACCTTCCGGTCGGCCTGCAGATCATCGCCCCGGCGCTCAAGGACGACCGGCTCTACAAGGTCGGCGCCGCCGTCGAGGCCGCCTTCGTGGAAAGGTGGGGGCACCCGCTTCTCGAGGAGGCTCCGTCGCTGTGAGTAAGGCACTGTCCAAGGCCAAGGGCTTCAAGAAGTCCAAGTCCGGTATGTACCTGTCCATGGCCACCACCGCGTTCGGCGCGATCGGTGTCGCGAAGCAGGCCAAGAAGGCCCGCCTCGAGAACGACACGCTGCGCCTGATCGACGCGGCCGTGTCCGCCGCCGCCATCGTCACCGGCCTCGCGATCCTCTACCGCGAGCTGAAGCGGATCGGCGACGACGACGTCCTGCTGGGCTGAGAGGGAAGTTTCACCGTGACCATCACCACCGACCTGGTGTCGTACGAGGACGCGCTGGCGTCGTACGACCCCGTCATGGGCCTTGAGGTCCATGTCGAACTCGGCACCAAGACCAAGATGTTCTGCGGCTGCTCCACGGCGCTCGGCGCCGAGCCGAACGCGCAGACCTGTCCCACCTGCCTCGGCCTGCCCGGCGCGCTCCCCGTCGTCAACACGATCGGCGTGGAGTCCGCGATCCGGATCGGTCTCGCGCTGAACTGCGAGATCGCCGAGTGGTGCCGCTTCGCCCGGAAGAACTACTTCTATCCGGACATGCCGAAGAACTTCCAGACCTCCCAGTACGACGAGCCGATCGCCTTCAACGGCTATCTCGACGTACAGCTGGAGGACGGCGAGACCTTCCGCGTGGAGATCGAGCGCGCCCACATGGAGGAGGACACCGGCAAGTCGACGCACGTCGGCGGAGCCACCGGCCGCATCCACGGCGCCGACCACTCCCTCCTGGACTACAACCGCGCCGGCATCCCGCTGATCGAGATCGTCACCAAGCCGATCGTCGGCGCGGGCGAGCGTGCGCCCGAGGTGGCGAAGGCGTACGTCCGCGAGCTGCGCGAGCTGATCCGGGCGCTCGGCGTCTCGGAGGCCCGGATGGAGATGGGCCAGATGCGCTGTGACGTGAACCTGTCGCTGATGCCGAAGGGCTCCGAGAAGTTCGGCACCCGCTCGGAGACGAAGAACGTCAACTCGCTGCGCTCCGTCGAGCGCGCGGCCCGCTACGAGGTCCAGCGCCACGCCGCCGTGCTCGACAGCGGTGCCAAGGTGATCCAGGAGACCCGACACTTCCACGAGGACACCGGCTCGACGACCTCGGGCCGCACCAAGGAGGAGGCGGAGGACTACCGGTACTTCCCCGAGCCGGACCTGGTGCCCGTCGCGCCCTCGCGCGAATGGGTCGAGGAGCTGCGGGCGACGCTGCCGGAGCTGCCCCTCGTGCGCCGCACCCGGCTGCTGGAGGAGTGGGGGATCTCCGCCACCGACATGCAGGCGATCCTCAACGCGGGCGCCCTGGACCTGATCGTCGCCACCATCGAGGCGGGCGCCGACGCGGCCTCCGCCCGCAAGTGGTGGATGGGCGAGCTGGCCCGCCACGCCAACGAGTCCGGCAAGGCCCTGGACGACGTGTCGATCACGCCGGAGCAGGTCGCCCGGGTCACCGAGCTGGTCGCCGCCGGTGACCTGAACGACAAGCTGGCCCGCCAGGTCATCGAGGGCGTTCTCGCGGGCGAGGGCACCCCGGACGAGGTCGTCGAGAAGCGCGGTCTGAAGGTCGTCTCCGACGAGGGCGCGCTGACCGTGGCCGTCGAAGAGGCCATCGCCGGCAACCCCGGCGTCGCGGACAAGATCCGCGGTGGCAAGGTGGCCGCGGCCGGCGCCCTGGTCGGCGCCGTCATGAAGGCCACCCGCGGCCAGGCCGACGCGGCTCGCGTCAAGGAGCTGATCCTGGAGAAGCTCGGCGTCGGCGAGGGCTGATCACCACCGCGAAAGCACCCGAAGGGGGCGGTATATCACAGCGATATACCGCCCCTTTTTTGTTTAATTTGTTTAACGAAAAGCTTATTTCGGGCGACAGTGCCACGGGAAATGTCTGTGAATTGGATCGCAGTTCTGTGACTAAGCCCACGAAAGCGGCAAACGATCTCTTCTGGCTGCGACAGTGTTGGGGATTGCTCATACGTTCTTTGCGGGTTGTTCAGTTCCACATGCGGCTGTTCCCGGTCAAAGATCAACGAAATCAATCTTCAGGGAGCACGTTCGTGGCAGCCCTTGCCCGCTGGTGTGTACGCCACCGCCTCGTCACCGTTCTGCTTTGGCTCATCGCCTTCGCCGGTGTCACGGTCGGCGCATCCGTCGCGGGCTCTGCGTACTCGAACCACTACGACGCTCCCGGCACCGAGGCCGGCCGCGCCACCCAGATGCTCCAGCACGGCTTCCCCGGCCTCGGCGGCGACAGCGACAGCGTCGTATGGCGCAGCACCGGCCCCGGCGGAGTGCGCTCCGCCGACGTCGAGCAGACGATGACCCGGACCCTGGACCGGATCTCGACCCTGCCCGGCATCGTCTCCGTCACCAACCCCTACGAGGGCGGCCACAGCGCCCAGATCAGTGGGGACGGCCGTACCGCGTACGCCACGATCACCTTCGACCAGCCGAGCGAGAACATCGGCAAGGGCCAGGCCAAGGCCGTCGTCGACACCGCCAAGGCCGCCGAGAACGGCGGCCTGAAGGTGGAACTGGGCGGCAGCGCCGTCGCGCTCACCCAGCCGAAGGGCGGCCATGTCGCCGAGGCCGTCGGCGTCGGCGTGGCCGCCGTGGTCCTCTTCCTCGCCTTCGGGTCGCTCGCCGCCTCCCTGCTGCCCATCGCCACCGCGTTGATCGGCGTCGGCACCGCGTACTCGGGCATCGGCCTGCTCGGCCACGCCATGACCGTCGCAGACTTCGCGCCCATGCTCGGCCTGCTGATCGGGCTCGGCGTCGGCATCGACTACGCGCTGTTCATCGTGACCCGGCACCGCAAGATGCTGAAGCGGGGCACCTCGGTCGAGGAGGCCGCCGTCGGCGCCGTCTCCACCACGGGACGGGCCGTCGTGTTCGCGGGCGCCACCGTGTGCATCGCGCTGCTCGGCATGCTGATCCTGCGGCTCAGCTTCCTCAACGGTGTCGCGTTCGCCGCGTGCCTGACCGTCCTGCTCACCGTCGCGGCCTCCGTGACCCTGCTGCCCGCCCTGCTGTCCTTCATCGGGCCGCGCGCCCTGAGCAGGCGCGAGCGGCGCAGGCTGTACGAGCACGGTCCCGAACCGGAGGTGCCGACCGGGCTGGCCGCCCGCTGGTCGGCCTTCGTCGAGCGCCACCCCAAGAAGCTCGGCGCACTCGCGCTGGCCGTGATGGCCCTGCTCGCGCTGCCCACCCTCTCCCTGCACCTCGGCACCTCCGACCAGGGCAACGACGCGAAGTCGTCGACCACCCGGCAGGCGTACGACATGCTCGCCGACGGCTTCGGACCGGGCGTCAACGGCCCGCTGACCCTGGTCACCCATGTCAACGGCGCCGAGGACAAGCTGGCGCTCGACAACCTCAACGGCACCCTCGCGGCCACCAAGGGCGTCGCCTCGGTCACCCCGGTGACGTACAACAGCGGCGGCGACACCGCCTATCTCACCGTCGTTCCGCAGTCCTCCCCGCAGTCCCAGCAGACCACCGACCTGGTGCACCGGCTGCGCGCGGAGGTGCTGCCGCGCGCCGAGCAGGGCACCACGCTGGATCTGTCCGTGGGCGGCGTGACGGCGGCCTACGACGATTTCGCGGGCGTGATCGTCGGCAAGCTGCCGCTGTTCGTGGGCGTGGTGATCAGCCTGGGCTGTGCGCTGCTGCTGCTCGCCTTCCGGTCCTTCGGCATTCCGCTGAAGGCCGCCGCGATGAACCTCGCCGCCGTCGCCTCCGCGTTCGGCGTGGTCGTCGCGATCTTCCAGTGGGGCTGGGGCAGCGAGCTGCTGGGCCTCGGCCGGGCCGGCCCGATCGAGCCCTTCCTCCCCGTGATCATGGTGTCGGTGCTCTTCGGCCTCTCCATGGACTACCAGGTGTTCCTGGTCAGCCGGATGTACGAGGAGTGGCTGGAGACCCGCGACAACCGACGGGCCGTACGCGTCGGCCTCGCCGAGACCAGCCGGGTGATCAACTCGGCGGCCGTCATCATGATCTCCGTCTTCCTCGCCTTCGTCGCCGCCGGTGACCGGGTGATCGCCATGTTCGGCATCGGACTGGCGGCGGCCGTCGCCCTCGACGCGTTCGTCCTGCGCACCCTGCTCGTCCCCGCCCTGATGCATCTGCTCGGCGGCGCCAACTGGTGGATGCCGTGCTGGCTGAACCGCCGACTGCCGCGCATCTGCATCGAGCCGCCGCACTGCCGTGCGACGATGCCGGGGCAGCGCATCGACGCGGACGCGCTGGTGGACGAACTGGTGAAGGAGCGGCAGCCGGATGTACGCGATATCCCTGGGTGACGACGGGGCCGAACTACGACCGCTGGAGCCGTGGCACGCCGAGGAGTTCCTGGCGCATCTGGACCGCGGGCGCGAGTTCGTCAACCAGCACATCCCGTTCGGGGCGAACGCCACGGACGCCGCCTCCGCCCGGGCCCTCCTGCGGTCGTACGCCGACAAACGCGCCGCCGACAGCGGCAGCCTGCACGGGCTGTGGCTGGACGGGAAGCTGGTCGGGGGGCTGCTGTTCCGGGTCTTCGACGCCGCCGGTGGTACCTGCGAGGTCGGTTGCTGGCTGGAGCCCGCCGCCACCGGACGGGGGCTCGTCACCCGTGGCATGCGGGTGCTCATCGATTGGGCGATTGACGAGCGGGGGATCCACCGTGTGGAGTGGTGCGCGTCGTCCGCCAACACGCCGAGCGTCAAGGTGGCGCGACGGCTGGGCATGAGCAGGGACGGCGTACTGCGTGAGAACTACCTGTACCGCGGTGTGCGCCAGGACACCGAGGTGTGGTCGGTGCTCGCGCCCGAGTGGCGGGCGGCACGGGCCCGTGACGATCATTAAGAGACCTCTCAGACAGCGTCCGTACGGTGCGAGGCATGGGAACGAAGACAGCTGACGAGGCCGGGGCCGAGACGAGCGCCCAGGCGACCGACGACGAGCAGAACGTGCAGCCCATCGAGGGCGAGGAGGCGGCCGGGAAGGCCCGGGAAGAGGACCTTCCCGAGGAGGCGGCGGCCGAGGAGACGGCGCCCGAGGGGCCGTCCGGGGTCGGGCAGGGAGCGGGCGCGGTCGTCGCGGCCGGTCTCGGCATCGTCTCCCTCACCGGCAGCTGGGTCTCCACGGTGGCCTCGGCGCGGGAGACCCTGGTGGGCCAGTTGCAGACCTCGTCGCAGGCGAGCGTCTCCAAGCAGATCAAGGAGGTCTACGGCGACGCCTGGCACGCCACCGCGCTGTGGGGCGGCCTGTTCGCGCTGGCGGCGCTGATCGTCGGCGTCGTCGTGCTGGCCCGCCCGGCGTTCGGGACGCCCGGGAAGCCGCAGGCTCCATGGATCAAGTCGGTCGCCTGGGGCGGTGTCGCCCTGGGGATCATCGGGCTGTTCCTGGCCGTCCTCAAGTACACCGACATCCTGCTCGGACTCCCGTCCGCGAGCTGAGCCGACGCGCCTTGTACCGGGGGCCCCGGGCCTTCCGCCGCATCCACGCGGTTCATGGAAGCCCCGGGGCCCCTTCGCACGTCCAGGGGGTCGCGCCGGGACGGAGACAAGGGTCATCCTGGACCGCGGGCCGCGCACCCCCCGGAGAGCCGGGTACCAGGAGGCACTGTGTTCAACATGTTCGAGGAACTGTTCGCACCGGGCCGCAAGCACACCCATGACGAGAACCGGCGCCTGGAACTGACCCGGCTGGACGTGACGGACGGCGACCCGGGAAGGGGCCCGATCGACCTGGCCTCGGGCAAGGTGGTCGTGCGGGTCCCGGGCCCGGCTCCTGCGGACGATCCGGAGACCCGCCCGGCCTGAGGGGGCGCCCCTACTTCACCTCGATCTCCAGGATCCGGTCGTCGGTCTTCGCGGGCTCGCCCCGGCCGTCCGTGTTGCTCGTCGTCAGCCACAGCCGGTCGCCGCCGGCCGCCACCACGGTCCGCAGCCGGCCGTAGGCGTCGATCAGGAACGCCTGCGGGGGTGTCGACGTCTCGGTTCCGCGCAGCGGCACCCGCCACAGCCGCTGCCCGCGCAGGCCCGCCATCCACAGTGAGCCCCCGGCGTAGGCGAGGCCGCTGGGGGAGGCCAGGTCGGTGTGCCACTGGGCGAGCGGGCCGTGGAATCTGGGGTCGGCCGACTTCCCCTCGGTGATCGGCCAGCCGCCGTTGTCGCCCGGTCTGATCGCGTTCACCTCGTCCCAGGTGTCCTGGCCGAACTCCGAGGCGAACAGGCGCTGCTTGTCGTCCCAGGCCAGGCCCTGGACGTTGCGGTGGCCCAGGGAGTAGACCGCCGAGTTCCCGAAGGGATTGCCGGGGGCGGGCTCGCCGTCCGGCGTCATACGCAGGATCTTGCCGCCAAGGGAGGCCCGGTCCTGTGCCAGACCCCGGTCACCGGACTCGCCCGTGCCCGCGTACAGCATGCCGTCCGGTCCGAACGCGATCCTGCCGCCGTTGTGGATCATGCCCTTCGGGATGCCCTTGAAGACAGTGTCCGGCGCGCCCAGCTGCTCACCGGCCGGCTTCTGCGGGTCGTACAGCATGCGCACGATGCGGTTGTCGGAGTCGGTCGTCAGATAGGCGTAGACCAGGTGGTCCGAGGCGTAGCCGGGGGAGAGGGCGATGCCCAGCAGGCCGCCCTCGCCGGCGGCCGAGACCCCGGGCACCGTGCCCAGCTCGGTCTTCCTGCCGGTCTTCTCGTCGATCCGCGTGATCGTCCCGTCGTCCCGGGAGGAGACCAGCAGCGCGCCGTCGGGCAGTGGGGCCAGGCCCCAGGGGGTCTTGAGGTGGCCGACGACCGTCCGCACCACACGGACCGATCCCTTCGCGGGCGGTGCGTGCTCGCCCGTCTGCCCGGGGGCCGGCGCCCCCGGTGCCGTACCGCTCGACGCGGGGGTGGTGCCGGACGTGTTCCCGGAGCCGGCGGCGCAACCCGCCGCCAGCACAAGCGCGGCCACGGCCGGCACAGCTCGACGTCGCACGATCCAGGTCCCTTCGACGCGGGGATTCTTCCCTACCTACGTGGCGCGACCCCCCGGTGTTCCGCCGGCGAGGGAGAATCCACCGATCGGGTCAGTCCCAGGAGCGCCGTCAGCCGTCTCCCCACCCGGCCGCTCAGTCCCACGACCTCTGCGCCGCCGGCAGGTCCGCGAGCTCCGCCAGATCCTGCGGGGTCAGCCGCAGAGCGGGCGCGCCCGCGTTCTCCGCGACCCAGCGCTCCCGTTTCGCGCCCGGCACCGGGATCACGTGCCGGCCCTGCGCCAGCACCCAGGCCAGGGCCACCTGGGCGGGCGTGACCTCCTCGCCGTGGCGGCGCGCCACCCGCCGCAGACCGGCCACGATCGGCTGGTTGGCCGCCATCACCTCAGCGGTGAACCGGGGGTGACGGGCCCTCAGGTCGTCCGGCTCGAAGCCCTCGCCCGGCGTCAGCGTGCCGGTCAGAAAACCGTTGCCGAGCGGCATCGCCGCGAGAAAGCCGACCCCGCGCGCCGTGCACCAGGGCACCAGCGCGTCGAGGGCCTCCGCCGACCACACCGACAGCTCGGCCTCCACCGCGCTCACCGGGAACACCTGCTGCACCCGCTCCAGTTGCCGGATCGTGGCGTCGTACAGCCGCGCCCCGGTCCGCCGCCCGCCCCGCACCCCCACCGCGCACAGTCCGAGCGCGCGTACCTTGCCCGCCCGCACCAGCTCCGCCATGGCGCCCCAGGTCTCCTCGATCGGTACCTCGGGGTCCGAGCGGTGCAGCTGGTACAGGTCGATGACGTCCGTCTGCAGCCGCCGCAGCGAGGCGTCGCAGGCCCGTCTCACATAGCCGGGGCGGCCGTTGGCCACGATGTGCTGCTCACCCACGAGCAGGCCGACCTTGGTCGACACGAAGGCCTCGGCACGCCGCTCCTTGAGCACCCGGCCCACCAGCAGTTCATTGGTGAACGGCCCGTACATGTCGGCGGTGTCGAGCAGGGTCACCCCCAGATCCAGCGCCCGGTGCACCGTTCGCAGCGACTCGTCGCCCCGCTGCCGCGAGCCCGAGTACGCCCAGCTCATGGGCATGCACCCGAGTCCTAGGGCCCCCACATCGAGCGTTGCCGCGCCGATCGTCCTGCGCTCCACCTGGCCGTGCCCTCCCTTTCCTGGCACCCCAAACTAACCAATGCGGTACGGGATCCTTCGCTTAGCCTCCTGACATGACTGACGACGTATGGCTTCCGTTCCGCGCCGAGGAGATGGGGGACCTCCCCGAGGGCCTGCAATACCGCTACTGGGACGGCGGCCGGGAGTTTCCCGCGGATCCCGCCGACTGCGTGTTCTACGTGGTGCCCTACATGAAGGGCAGTGAGGTCGCGGTGCGCCCGATGGCCGCCCTGACGTCCGTCCGGGTCGTGCAGACGCTCTCCGCCGGAGTGGACCATGTCGAACCGGGCCTGCACCTGCTGCCCGAGGGGGTGCAGTTGTGCAACGCGCGCGGGGTGCACGACGCCAGCACCGCCGAACTCGCGCTGACCCTCATCCTCGCCTCGCTGCGCGGCATCCCCGACTTCGTCCGGGGACAGGACCGCGAGGAGTGGCGCTCCGGCTTCCGTCCCGCGCTCGCCGACAAGTCCGTGCTCATCGTCGGATACGGGTCCGTGGGCGCCGCCGTCGAGGACCGGCTCGTTCCGTTCGAGCTCGCGCGGGTGGCGCGCGTCGCGCGCCGAGAACGCGAGTCGGCGCGCGGTCTCGTGCATCCTCTCTCCCGATTGCCGGAACTCCTTCCCGACGCCGATGTGGTGGTGCTCGTCACTCCGCTCACGGAAGAGACGAAAGGCCTGGTCGACGGGGACTTCCTGGCCCGGATGAAGGACGGGGCGCTGCTCGTCAACGTCGCGCGGGGCGGCGTCGTCGACACCGGGGCGCTGCTGGCCGAGCTGGAGAAGGGCCGTATCACGGCCGCCCTCGACGTCACGGACCCCGAGCCGCTGCCCGCGGGCCATCCCCTGTGGCATGCGCCGGGCGTGCTGATCAGTCCTCATGTGGGCGGCCCCACCTCGGCGTTCTGGCCCCGCGCCAAGCGTCTGCTGACCGCTCAGCTGAACCGTTTCGCGCAGGGGGAACCGATGGCGAACGTGGTGCTGACGACCGGTGGCGCACAGGGGGTGCGCCGGGGCTGAACGGGCGACGGCGACCGGTGGGGGGCGGCCCCGCCGACGTATGTTTCAAGCCACTCCCACCGCCCGTGCGCGGGCCTTCCACCGGGGCGCACCACCGGCGCGCGTGCCGCTCTCCGTTAGCTCCCCGTCCGCTTCCAGTACGCTCCGCAGTCCCTCGTACGCAGTAAGTACGCACATCCTCGCTGGTCGTCACTGAGCGTAGAGAAGCTATGTCCCTGAGTGACGAGTCTGGTGTATCGTCCCCGACAGGGGCTGCGCCGTGCACCGTTCGGCGCCGGGGACGGAACTTTCAGACATGCGAGGGGGGCGACGGGCGATGCACGGCCTATGGACGAACGATCCGACGCGGCGGGGTCGCGGACTGCGACCCTGGCGAGCGGTCACGCGCAGACGTGGCCACTGCGGACACGGTGGTCACGCCGGCCACAGTGGTCACGGCGGCCAGATCGGCCACGGCGGTCATCCTCCCCACCACCGTCGGCCCAGCGGCCGCAAGAGGCATGCGCATCCGGCGCACCGGGACCGGCAGGACCCGGCGGCGCCCCGGACCGGGAGGATCCGGTGAGCTCCCCCGGAGCACTGCCGGCCCGCTGTCCGGCCCCGGGAGGCCGGACGCGCATGGTCTCGCAACTGGTCCTGGCTCTGGTGTGCGCGGGATACGCCGTCGGTTCCGCGCTCGACTGGGGCTGCCGGAGCGTCGCGCTCGTCATGGGTGACTTCGGACTGAGCGTCGCGGCGGGCACCGCCTCCGTCTCCTGTTTCGTCTACGCGCGCCGCAGCCGCAGCCGCTTTCGACCCGCGTGGCTGCTGTTCGCGCTCTCCTCGGCCATGGCCGCGCTGGGCAACGGCATCTGGGGCTGGTACGAGGTCGTCCTCGACCGCCCCGTCCCCTCGCCCAGCTGCGCCGACTTCTTCTTCCTCTGCTTCGCTCCTCCCGCCATCGTAGGACTGCTCGTGCTCGCCAAAAGGCCCGTCACCAAGGCGGGTTGGGTATGCCTCGCGCTGGACGCGTGGCTCATCGGCGGCTCGCTGCTCACCCTGTCGTGGAGCCTCGCGCTCGCCCAGGCGGCGAAGTTCGACGGCCCGAGCGTCGCGCACACCGCCCTGTCGCTCGCGTACCCCCTGCTGGACATCGCCCTGATCAGCATGGTGGTCGCCCTGCACTTCCGGCGCTCGGCGGTCAACCGGTCGGCGGTCAACACCGCCATCGGCGCGCTCGCCCTGACCGTGATGTGCGACGCCCTGTTCACCTCGCCGCTGCTGCACAGCAGCTACCACTCGGGCCAGTTGCTCGACGCCGGCTGGTTCTCCGGTTCGCTGCTCCTCGCGTACGCCCCGTGGGTCGGCGTCCGGCAGCGACTGCCGCGCGACCACGCCCACGCGCGCGTGGTGCACGAACACGTACCGGGCCGGCACCGGCCGGAGCCCGGGCGCACGGACCGGCGGCAAGGGCCCGCGCCCGTGCTCCCGCAGCAGACGGGCCGCGCGCAGACCCGGCCGCCGGGCCAGGACCGGTACCCGGCCGGCGTCCCCCAGGGATCCGATCGCGGCCGGTACCCGGCCACCCGCCCGATCTCCGGATCGCTGGCCGCGCTCACGCCCTATCTGGCCGCCGGCGTCTGCACCCTGGGGATCCTCTACAACGTCCTCAACGGCCACAGCGTCGACCACGTGGTGCTCATCACCGCGGGAGCCGTGGTGCTCGCGCTCGTCGTCCGCCAGGGCATCATGCTGCTCGACAACATCACCCTCACCCAGGAACTCGCGCAGCAGGAGAACCACTTCCGCTCCCTGGTGCAGGGCTCCAGCGACGTCATCATGATCGCCGCACCCACCGGCATCCTCAGGTATGTCTCCCCGGCCGCCGCGGGCGTCTACGGCCGCCCCGCCGAAGAGCTGGTCGGAACCGAACTCGCCGCGCTCATCCACCCGGAGGACCTGGGCTGCGTGCTGCACGAGGTGCGCCGCTTCCTCGCCGCCAGCCACCTGGAGGAACCCACCACCCGCATCGAGTGCCGTTTCCGGTCCGGCTACGGCGGCTGGCTCAACGTCGAGTCCACCGTCAACCGTCACGAGGGCGGCCTGATCTTCAACAGCCGGGACGTGACGGAACGGGTGCGCCTGCAGGCACAGCTGCAGCACAACGCCGAGCACGACCCGCTCACCGACCTGCCCAACCGCTCCCTGTTCACCAAACGCGTCCAGCAGGCGCTGTCCGGCCGCCGCGCCTCCGACCGGGGCCCCGCCCTGCGGAACACTGCGGTCCTCTTCATCGACCTCGACGGCTTCAAGGCGGTCAACGACACCATCGGGCACCAGGCCGGGGACGAACTGCTGGTCCAGGCCGCCCGCAGACTCCAGGACTCCGTACGGCAGGGGGACACGGCCTCCCGCCTCGGCGGCGACGAGTTCGCGGCCCTCATCGTCGGCGACGGCACCCGCGACCGCACCGCCCACGAGAGACACATCCTGGAGCTCGCCGACCGGCTGCGGGTGACCCTCTCACAGCCGTACGACATCGACGGCAACGATGTCCGGGTGGCCGCGTCCATCGGGGTGGCCTTCGCGGAGCCGGGCCTCGGCGCGGGCGAGCTGCTGCGCAACGCCGACCTGGCGATGTATCGAGCCAAGGCCGCGGGCAAGGGCCGCGTCGAGCTGTACGCGCCCCAGATGCAGCAGGACGTCGTACGGAAGACCGAGCTGGCCACCCGGCTGCGGGCCGCCCTGCACGACGGCGAGTTCACCCTGCTGCACCAGCCCGTCGTCTCACTGGAGGACGGCCGGATCACCTCCGTCAGCGCCCAGGCACGCTGGCGGTCCTCCCAGGGCGTGCTCTTCACCCCCTCGGAGTTCCTGCGGGTCTCCGAGGACAGCGACAAGGCCGCCGAGCTGGGCCGCTGGTTGCTGGAGGAGGCCGTGGAGCAGGCCACCGAACGCGCCGCGACCGGGCTCGCGGTGCCCGTCGTCGTACGGATGAGCGCCCGCCGTCTGCTCGACCGCTCGCTGCCCGTCGGCTCCGTGGAGGCCCTCCTCACCCGGCACGGACTGGCCTCGGGCACCCTGGTCGTCGAGCTGTCCGACATCGACCCGAGGGTCGCCCTGGACGAACTGGAGCGCAGACTCGGCGCACTGCGCAGGATCGGCGTCCGAGTCGCCCTGGACGGCCTGGGCAGCGGCTACGCGGCCATCACGGCGCTGCGCCGGCTCCCCGTCGACGTACTGAAGCTCGACCGGGGCCTGGTCGAGGGGGTCGTGGAGTCCGCCCGACTGCACAAGATCACCAGCGGGCTGCTGCGCATCGCCACGGACCTCGGTCTGCAGTCGGTCGCCGACGGAGTGGATCTGCCCGAACAGGTCGTCGCCCTGCGTGCCATGGGGTGTACGCACGGGCAGGGCATGGCATTCTCGGGACCGCTGGACGAGTACCGGCTGCGCCGGGCGCTCACGTCCGGCCACTGCGCCGTGCCGCACGGCACGGTGGAACCGGCGCCGGCGTTCGCGGTCGGCGGAGCCGCGCTGTTCACCAGCGGTGTGCCTGCGGTTTTGGGCGGTGGAAGCGCCCTACGCTCACATAATGAGACTCCCGTCCCACCCACTTGACAGTGATGGCGTGCCGGGGGGAGGGTCAGTGCCATGCGCACCCGAATTCTCGTACTTGGACAGCGCGTCGGCTGAGCTGGGACCCACCGGAAATGAACCGGAACACCCAGCGACCACTCCCGGCGCGCTCCCCTCGCTTGCCTAACGGCACGAGGGGTTTTTTGTTGCACACGCACCAGTCGAACAACGCCCGAACCTCGCAAAAACCCTCAGCATCGAGAAGAGAATGCCGATGACCGAGCAGGCCACCGGGGCCCATCACCCGCAGCCGCGGCCCCGATCCGGAGGACACCAGTCCGCGCCCGAGCACGTCACGGGTGCGCAGTCCCTCATCCGCTCTCTCGAGGAGGTCGGCGCCGACACGGTATTCGGCATTCCCGGTGGTGCGATCCTTCCCGCCTACGACCCGCTGATGGACTCCCAGCGGGTGCGGCACGTGCTGGTGCGTCACGAGCAGGGCGCGGGCCACGCGGCCACCGGCTACGCCCAGGCCACCGGCAAGGTCGGCGTCTGCATGGCGACCTCGGGACCCGGCGCCACCAACCTTGTCACCCCCATCGCGGACGCCCATATGGACTCCGTGCCGCTGGTCGCGATCACCGGCCAGGTCGCCTCCAAGTCGATCGGCACCGACGCTTTCCAGGAGGCGGACATCGTCGGCATCACGATGCCGATCACCAAGCACAACTTCCTCGTGACCAGGGCCGAGGAGATCCCCCGGACGATCGCGGAGGCCTTCCACATCGCCTCCACCGGCCGCCCGGGCCCGGTCCTCGTCGACATCGCCAAGGACGCCCTCCAGGCGCAGACGACCTTCAGCTGGCCGCCCGTCATGGACCTGCCCGGCTACCGCCCGGTGACCAAGCCGCACGCCAAGCAGATCCGCGAAGCCGCCAAGCTGATCACCGCCGCCAGGCGGCCCGTCCTCTACGTCGGCGGCGGCGTCCTGAAGGCCAAGGCCACCGCCGAGCTGAAGGTCCTCGCGGAACTCACCGGAGCGCCTGTCACCACCACCCTGATGGCGCTCGGCGCATTCCCCGACAGCCACCCGCTGCACGTGGGCATGCCGGGCATGCACGGTGCGGTCACCGCCGTCACCGCGCTGCAGAAGGCCGACCTGATCGTCGCCCTCGGAGCCCGCTTCGACGACCGTGTCACCGGCAAGCTGGACAGCTTCGCCCCGTACGCCAAGATCGTCCACGCCGACATCGACCCGGCGGAGATCGGCAAGAACCGCGCCGCCGACGTGCCGATCGTCGGTGACGCCCGGGAGGTCATCGCCGACCTCGTCCAGGCCGTCCAGAAGGAGCACAGCGAGGGCCACAAGGGCGACTACACCGCCTGGTGGAAGGACCTCAACCGCTGGCGCGAGACCTACCCGCTCGGCTACGACCTGCCGGAGGACGGCTCGTTGTCCCCGCAGCAGGTCATCGAGCGCATCGGACAGCTCGCGCCCGAGGGCACGATCTTCGCGGCGGGCGTCGGCCAGCACCAGATGTGGGCCGCGCACTTCGTCCGGTACGACACCCCCGCCACCTGGCTGAACTCCGGCGGCGCGGGGACGATGGGCTACGCGGTCCCGGCCGCGATGGGCGCGAAGGCCGGCGCCCCGGACCGTACGGTCTGGGCGATCGACGGCGACGGCTGCTTCCAGATGACCAACCAGGAACTGACCACCTGCGCCCTGAACAACATCCCGATCAAGGTCGCCATCATCAACAACGGCGCCCTCGGGATGGTCCGCCAGTGGCAGACCCTCTTCTACAACCAGCGGTACTCCAACACCGTGCTGCACTCCGGCCCCGAGGCGGACGGCAAGCAGCCGAGCGCCGGCACCCGCGTCCCCGACTTCGTGAAGCTGTCGGAGGCCATGGGCTGCTACGCGATCCGCTGCGAGTCCCCGGAGGACCTCGACAAGGTCATCGAAGAGGCGAACTCCGTCAACGACCGCCCCGTGGTCGTCGACTTCATCGTCCACGAGGACGCCATGGTGTGGCCGATGGTCGCCGCCGGCACCTCCAACGACGAGATCATGGCCGCCCGGGACGTGCGCCCCGACTTCGGCGACAACGAAGACGACTGAGAGAGAGCTGAGTGAGAACCATGTCCAAGCACACCCTCTCGGTCCTCGTCGAGAACACGCCCGGCATCCTCGCCCGGATCGCCGCCCTGTTCTCCCGCCGCGGCTTCAACATCGACTCGCTCGCGGTCGGTGTCACCGAGCACCCCGACATCTCCCGCGTCACCATCGTGGTGAATGTCGAGGACCTGCCGCTCGAACAGGTCACCAAGCAGCTCAACAAGCTCGTCAACGTCCTGAAGATCGTCGAACTGGAGCCGTCCCAGGCCGTTCAGCGTGAACTCGTTCTGGTGAAGGTGCGCGCCGACAACGAGACGCGCTCCCAGATCGTCGAGATCGTGCAGCTGTTCCGCGCCAAGACGGTGGACGTCTCCCCGGAGGCCGTCACCATCGAGGCCACCGGCAGCACCGACAAGCTTTCGGCCATGCTGAAGATGCTGGAACCGTACGGCATCAAGGAACTGGTCCAGTCCGGCACGATCGCGATCGGCCGCGGCGCCCGTTCGATCACCGACCGGTCGCTGCGCGCCCTGGACCGGTCCGCCTAGGACCTCCGGGATCATTCCCGTACGACCGGACACGGGCGGCCGACCGACCGGCGGCCGCCCGAATGCCGAGACCCCGAAACTTCCCTTCTCCCCGCCGTCATACGGTGGGACGCACCATCCGTACCCAAGGAGAGAACACAAAGTGGCCGAGCTGTTCTACGACGCTGACGCCGACCTGTCCATCATCCAGGGCCGCAAGGTCGCGGTCATCGGCTACGGCAGCCAGGGCCACGCCCACGCGCTGTCGCTGCGCGACTCGGGTGTCGACGTGCGGGTCGGACTGCACGAGGGCTCCAAGTCCAAGGAGAAGGCCGAGGAGCAGGGCCTGCGCGTGGTGACCCCGGCCGAGGCCGCCGCCGAGGCCGACGTGATCATGATCCTGGTCCCGGACCCGATCCAGGCCCAGGTCTACGAGGAGTCCATCGCCCCGAACCTGAAGGACGGCGACGCGCTGTTCTTCGGTCACGGCTTCAACATCCGCTTCGGCTTCATCAAGCCCCCGGCCGGCGTGGACGTCTGCATGGTCGCCCCGAAGGGCCCGGGCCACCTGGTGCGCCGCCAGTACGAGGAGGGCCGCGGCGTGCCCTGCATCGTGGCCGTCGAGCAGGACGCCTCGGGTGAGGCGTTCCCGCTGGCCCTGTCGTACGCCAAGGGTATCGGCGGCACCCGCGCCGGCGTCATCAAGACGACCTTCACCGAGGAGACCGAGACCGACCTGTTCGGCGAGCAGGCCGTCCTGTGCGGTGGCACCGCGGCGCTGGTCAAGGCGGGCTTCGAGACGCTGACCGAGGCCGGCTACCAGCCGGAGATCGCCTACTTCGAGTGCCTGCACGAGCTGAAGCTGATCGTCGACCTCATGTACGAGGGCGGCCTGGAGAAGATGCGGTGGTCGATCTCGGAGACCGCCGAATGGGGCGACTACGTCACCGGTCCGCGCATCATCACCGACGCCACCAAGGCCGAGATGAAGAAGGTCCTCGCGGAGATCCAGGACGGCTCGTTCGCCCGTAACTGGATGGACGAGTACCACGGCGGTCTGAAGAAGTACAACGAGTACAAGAAGCGGGACTCCGAGCACCTGCTGGAGACCACCGGCAAGGAGCTGCGCAAGCTCATGAGCTGGGTGAACGAGGAGGCGTAAGCCTCAGGGCCGAAGGGGTCGGAGCACTGAGCTCCGGCCCCTTCGGCGAACCAGGGGTAACGTCGGGAAGAGACCCCGTCCACCCTGTCCATCCCGTCCAGCCACGGACGGGTGATCCTTCCGCAGTGGCGCAAAAGGACGCATGCTTCGCCACTACACTTCTGCACAACAATCGCGTTCAGGCCCACAGCGTCGTGCGTCTTCCACGCGGATAGCACCCCTCCACCGCCTGCGGCCGTCGGGACGGCCGACCGCATTGGACATGTGAGGACTCACGTGAGCTCGTACTCCAGTCGCAAAGCCACGGTACTCATCGCTGAAGAGCTGTCGCCCGCGACCGTCGACGCACTCGGCCCCGACTTCGAGATCCGCCACTGCAACGGTGCGGACCGCGCGGAGCTGCTGTCGGCGATCACCGACGTCGACGCGATCCTGATCCGCTCCGCGACGAAGGTCGACGCCGAGGCCGTCGCCGCCGCGCCGAAGCTGAAGGTCGTCGCGCGAGCCGGCGTCGGCCTGGACAACGTGGACGTCTCCGCCGCCACCAAGGCCGGCGTGATGGTCGTCAACGCCCCCACCTCGAACATCGTGACCGCCGCCGAGCTGGCCTGCGGTCTGATCATCTCCACCGCCCGCAACATCCCGCA
The DNA here is from genome assembly GCF_042896945.1 of Streptomyces sp. NPDC001222. NCBI lineage: Bacteria > Bacillati > Actinomycetota > Actinomycetes > Kitasatosporales > Streptomycetaceae > Streptomyces > Streptomyces sp. NPDC001222. Next base: position 114,549 of record NZ_JBIAXT010000010.1, on the reverse strand, counting down.
GGCCAACGCCGCGCTGAAGAACGGCGAGTGGAAGCGCAGCAAGTACACGGGCGTCGAGCTGGCCGAGAAGACCCTCGGTGTGGTCGGCCTCGGCCGGATCGGCGCGCTGGTAGCGCAGCGCATGTCCGCGTTCGGGATGAAGGTCGTCGCCTACGACCCCTACGTCCAGCCCGCCCGGGCCGCGCAGATGGGCGTCAAGGTGCTGTCCCTGGACGAGCTGCTGGAGGTCTCCGACTTCATCACCGTGCACCTGCCGAAGACCCCCGAGACCCTCGGTCTGATCGGCGACGAGGCGCTGCACAAGGTCAAGCCGAGCGTCCGTATCGTCAACGCCGCGCGCGGCGGGATCGTCGACGAGGAGGCGCTGTACTCGGCGCTCAAGGAGGGCCGAGTCGCCGGCGCCGGCCTGGACGTGTACGCGAAGGAACCGTGCACGGACTCGCCGCTGTTCGAGCTGGACCAGGTCGTGTGCACCCCGCACCTGGGCGCCTCGACGGACGAGGCGCAGGAGAAGGCGGGCATCGCGGTCGCCAAGTCGGTGCGCCTGGCGCTCGCCGGCGAGCTGGTCCCGGACGCGGTGAACGTGCAGGGCGGCGTCATCGCCGAGGACGTCAAGCCGGGTCTGCCGCTCGCCGAGAAGCTCGGCCGTATCTTCACCGCGCTCGCGGGCGAGGTCGCCGTGCGGCTCGACGTCGAGGTCTACGGCGAGATCACCCAGCACGATGTGAAGGTGCTCGAACTGTCTGCGCTCAAGGGCGTGTTCGAGGACGTCGTGGCCGAGACGGTCTCGTACGTCAACGCGCCGCTCTTCGCCCAGGAGCGCGGTGTCGAGGTACGTCTGACCACCAGCTCGGAGGCCACCGACCACCGCAACGTGGTCACCGTGCGCGGCACGCTCGCGGGCGGCGAGGAGGTGTCGGTGTCCGGCACGCTGGCCGGCCCGAAGCACCATCAGAAGATCGTGGCGGTGGGCGACTACGACGTGGACCTGGCGCTCGCGGACCACATGGTGGTGCTGCGCTACACCGACCGCCCAGGTGTGGTCGGCACGCTGGGCCGCATCCTCGGCGAGGCCGGCATCAACATCGCCGGTATGCAGGTCGCCCGTGACATCGCGGGCGGCGAGGCCCTCGCGGTCCTCACGGTCGACGACACGGTGCCGCAGAACGTCCTGACGGAGGTGGCCGAGGAGATCGGCGCGACCTCCGCCCGCTCGGTGAACCTGGTCTGAGGCCGCCGTACCCCGGGGCTTCGCCCCCGGACCCCCGTTCGCCCTGAACGGACTCGTCCTCGAACGCCGGACGGACTGGTCGACCAGCCCGTCCGGCGTTCTCGTCGCTGCGTGTGCCCTCAGGCGGAGGCCTTCTCCGTCTGCCGTACCTGGATGCGGCGCAGTGTCACGGCCGCGCAGACCGAGGCCCCCGCGAGGATCAGTGCCCCCGCGATCCCGGCCCCCTGCATCCCGCTGGTGAACGCCTCCCGCGCGGCCACCGCCAGGACCTCGCCCGCGTGGCCCGGAAGCCGGCCGGCGACGGCCAGCGCGCCGCCCAGCGTCTCGTGGGCCGGGGCCGGCGCCGTGGACGGGATCTCATGGCGGTAGACCGCGGTGCCGATCGAGCCGAGGACCGCCATACCGAGGGCGCCGCCGAACTCCGCACCGGTCTCCAGGAGGGAGGAGGCGGAGCCCGCCCGTTCGACCGGGGCCGCGCTCAGTGCCAGGTCCGTCATCTGGGAGATGGCGACGACGATCCCGGAGGCGAGTACGCCGCACGCGGCCAGAACCAGCCAGAGCGAGTCCGTGCCGGCGAGGGCGAGCATGCCGCAGCCGACCGCGGCGATCGCGAAGCCCGCGCAGACGACGTAGGCGCGGTTGACGCCCTTCTGGACCAGCTGGGTGGCGATGGGGGCCGCCATGCCGATCGGGACGGAGGGCAGCAGCGCCCACAGGGCCGCCTCCATCGCGCTCTTGTCGAGCACCGACTGGAGGTACTGCGTGGTGAAGAACGCCGAGCCCATCATCGCGAACGAGGAGACGAGGTTCAGCACCACGGCGGGGGCGAAGCCCCGTCCGTGGAACAGGGCGGGCGAGATCATCGGTGAGGCGGCCGTGCGCTGGCGCTGGACGAAGAGGGCCGCGAAGAGCAGACCCACGGTGATCGAGACGACGTACCGGACGTGCCAGCCCTCGGACGGGATCTCCTTCAGGCCGTAGATCACCGGGAGCACCGCCGCCATCGACAGCGGGACGCCGAGCAGGTCGAAGCGGCCGGGCGCGGGGTCCTTGGACTCCGGGAGCAGGAAGGGGCCGAGGACCAGGAGCAGGGCCATCGCCGGCAGATTGACCAGGAAGACCGAGCCCCACCAGAAGTACTGGACGAGGACGCCGCTCAGCACCGAGCCGAGCGCGATGCCGGCCGTCATCACTCCGGACCACATCCCGATCGCCTTCGCCCGCTGGGCCGGATCGGTGAACATCGTGCGGATCAGCGCCATCGTGGACGGCATGAGGGTGGCGCCGCCGATGCCGAGGACCGCGCGGGCCGCGATCAGGGTCTCGGCGCTGTCGGCGTAGGCCGCCGTCAGCGAGGCGGCCCCGAAGGCGGCGGCGCCGATCAGCAGCAGTTTGCGGCGGCCGATGCGGTCGCCCAGGGAGCCCATCGTCATCAGCAGCCCGGCGAGGACGAAGGCGTAGATGTCGAAGATCCACAGCTGCTGTGTGCTGCTCGGCTCCAGGTCCGCGCTGATCGCCGGGATCGCGAAGTAGAGGACCGAGACGTCCATCGAGACCAGTAGCAGCGGAAGCATCAGGACGCCGAGGGCGGTCCATTCACGGCGGCCGGCCCGGGTGACCGAAACCGCGGTGTCGCTCGTCGAGTTCGTCATGCCAGCGAATGTACGGGCGTCTTAAACGCTTGTCTAGAACGCTTGTATAAGTCATTCGTCTAGGACGTGTGTATGGATCGGCGCTAGGGTGGACCGCATGGGACACCGTGAGGATCTGCTCGAAGGCGCGAAGCGCTGTCTGCTGGACAAGGGCTTCCTGCGCACGACCGCGCGCGACATCGTCAAGGAGTCGGGGACCAACCTCGCGTCGATCGGCTATCACTACGGCTCCAAGGACGCGCTGCTGGTGCAGGCCTACGTCTCACTGATCGAGGGCGTGGGGGCGAGCTTCGACCCCGGAGCGGGCGGGGAGGTCACAGAGCCTCCGGGATCGCTGGAGCGCTTCCAGGAGGTGTGGGCGAACATCATCCGCTCCGTGCCCGGGTCGCGGGCGATCTGGCTGCTGAGCTTCGAGCTGATCTTCCAGGGGGACCGGCTCGCGGAGGTGCGCAAGCTGCTGGCCGAGGCGCAGGAGGAGGGCCGGTCGGGACTCGTGTCCATGTTCAGCGGTGTCCCCGAGGCCGAGCTCGACGGGGAGACCGTCGACAGCGAAGGCCGCTTCTACCAGACCCTCCTCAACGGCCTCATGGTGCAGTGGCTCTTCGACCCGGACTCGGCGACCGGCGCGGACCAGCTCACCGAGGGGCTGCGCCGCGTGCTCAAAGCGGCCGACAGGCCCTAGAGCCGCGCCCCCTTCAGCGCCATATGGAGCAGCAGCCGGTCCTCGCCGTCGTCCAGGTCCAGGCCGGTGAGCTGTTCGACGCGGGAGAGGCGGTAGTAGAGGGTCTGGCGGTGGATGCCCAGCTCCGCCGCCGTACGGCCCGCCTGGCCCGCGCAGTCCAGGAACACCTCCGCCGTACGGGCCAGTTCGCGGTGGCTGGGGGAGAGCAGGACCCGCACGGCGGGGTCGTGGGCCGCCTCGGGCGGAAGGGACGTCAGCAGGCGGTACGGCCCGATCGCCGACCACTGCGCGACGGGGCCGAACCGAGGCTCCGCCAGGGCCGCGCGGGCCGCCGCCGACGCCTCCTGCCAGGCCATGCCCAGCTCGGCGAGGCCATGCCGGGCGCGGGCCACCCCGGCCGCCGTCCGTCCGCCGCCCCGGGGCCCCTCCGCCTCCCGCAGCAGCCGCGTGGCCGCCGTGAGCGCCGGGGCCGGCACGTCCGCCGAGCGCAGCCGCACCAGCAGGGCCAGGCTCTGGCCACTGGTGCCCCACGGCACCGTGCACAGCGCGGTCGCGGCCGGGATCGTCCGCACCGAGGGGGCGTCGTCCGGATCGGCCGAGGGCCAGGGGGCGACACAGACCACCGTGTGCAGGCCCTCCCCGCGCGCGCCCAGTGCCGTCCGCAGTTCGGCCACCGCGGCCTCCTGGTGCCAGCCGGGCTCGGCGGTCAGCACCGCGCGCAGCTCGCGGGTCAGATCCGCGCCCGCCTGCGCCTCGTCGGCGAGCAGCGCGCCGATGCGGGCGGCGACCTGCATCGCGGCGGACAGCTGGACCTCGGACGGGCCCGGCTCGTCCGCGAGCAGCCACACATAGCCGAGGACGACACCCCGATGGCGTACGGGCAGACAGATCCGTCCGGTGTAGACACCCGCCTCGGGCGTCGGCGGAATGCGCACGGGGCCGGTGGCGCGGGCGATCCCGAAGCCCTCGAACCAGGCGCGCACCGCCGCCGTGGAGCGGCGCGTGAGGATGGAGCGGGTGCGGACCGGGTCGAGGGTCGCCTCGTCGAACTCGCCGTCGCCGCTGTCGTAGGCGGCGAAGGCGATCAGCTCGAAGTCCCGGTTCTCCAGGGTCGCGGGGGCGCCGAGCAGCGCCGAGATCTCGTCGACGAGTTCCTGGTAGTCGCCCCGGCCTGGCTTGAAAACGTCCACCACACGGGCATTCTCCCGCATTTTCCCATCTCGCTCATACAGATGTCTGAGATCCAGGGCACGGATGCGTGACAGCTGTCGATGGCCGACGATCTGAGCAATCCATAGGTTTCACGGTGGTTCTCCGTGCCGTACCCGAATGGTCGGGATTCGGCCTCCTGTTGCCCTTGTGGAGGTGCCCTGTGCTGGGTCCCGTGATTCTCGCCGCGTCGCGCAGCGACCGGATGCGCCGGCTGATCTCGGCCGCTCCGGTGACGAAGCCGGTCGTCGACCGCTTCATCCCCGGCGAGACCGTCGACGAGATCGTCCCGATCATCGAGGACCTCGCCGCCAAGGGCCTCGACGTCACCATGGACGTCGTCGGCGAGGACATCACGACCCCCGAGCAGGCCGCGGCCGCGCGGGACGCCTATCTGGCGCTGATCGGTCACCTCGAGAAGCTGGGGCTCGGTACCAAGGCCGAGATGTCCGTCAAGCTCTCGATGTTCGGCCAGGCGCTGGAGGGCGGCCATGAGCTGGCCCTCGCCAATGTGCGCCCGGTCGTCGAGGCCGCCGCCGCGATCGGCACCACGGTCACCCTGGACGCCGAGGACCACACCACCCTCGACTCGATGTTCGCCATCCACGAGGAGCTGCGGAAGGACTTCCCGGGCACCGGCTGCGTGATCCAGGCCTATCTCTTCCGCACCGAGGCCGACGCCCGTCGGCTCGCCGCGAGCGGCAGCCGGGTGCGTATCGTGAAGGGGGCGTACAAGGAGCCCGCGTCGGTCGCGTACCAGAACAAGCACGAGATCGACAAGGCGTACGTCCGCATCCTGAAGACCCTCATGGAGGGCGAGGGTTACCCGATGATCGGCTCGCACGACCCGAGGATCATCGCCATCGCGCAGGACATCGCCCGGCGCGCCGGGCGCAAGCTCGACGAGTACGAGTTCCAGATGCTGTACGGCATCCGCAGCGAGGAGCACGTACGGCTGGCCGCCGAGGGCCACCGTATGCGCGTCTACACGGCCTACGGCACCGACTGGTACGGCTACTTCATGCGCCGTCTGGCCGAGAAGCCGGCGAACCTCCGCTTCTTCGCCCGCTCGATCCTCACCAAGAGCTGACCACCACCCGCTCGCAAAAGGAGTTACGGAACCCATGGACGCTGTGACCCAGGTCCCCACCCCCGTCAACGAGCCGGTGCACGGCTACGCCCCCGGTTCGCCCGAGCGCGCCCGGCTGGAGGCCAAGCTCAAGGAGCTGGCCGACAACCCGATCGACCTGCCGTGCACCATCGGCGGCGAGAAGCGCATGGGCGGCGGCGAGCCGTTCCAGGTCGTGCAGCCGCACAACCACCAGGCGGTCCTCGGCACCCTGCACCACGCCACTCAGCAGGACGCGCAGGACGCGGTCGACGCGGCCCTCGCCGCCGCCCCCGCCTGGCGCGCGCTGTCCTTCGACGACCGCGCCGCGATCATCCTGCGCGCCGCCGAGCTGCTGGCCGGCCCCTGGCGCGAGACCATCGCGGCCTCCACCATGCTCGGTCAGTCGAAGACGGCCCAGCAGGCGGAGATCGACAGCCCCTGCGAGCTGGTCGACTTCTGGCGCTTCAACGTCCACTACGCCCGCCAGATCCTGGCCGAGCAGCCCCCGGCCAACTCCCCGGGCGTCTGGAACCGCCTCGACCACCGCCCGCTGGAGGGCTTCGTCTACGCGATCACCCCCTTCAACTTCTCGGCGATCGCGGCCAACCTGCCCACCGCCCCCGCCCTCATGGGCAACGTGGTGGTCTGGAAGCCGTCGCCGACCCAGACGCACGCCGCCGTGCTGCTGATGCAGCTGCTGGAGGAGGCGGGTCTGCCCAAGGGCGTCATCAACCTCGTCACCGGTGACGGCATCGAGGTCTCCAAGGTCGCGCTGGAGCACCGTGACCTGGCGGGCATCCACTTCACCGGTTCGACCAAGACCTTCCAGTACCTGTGGAAGACGGTCGGCGCCAACATCGAGAAGTACCGCTCCTACCCGCGTCTGGTGGGCGAGACCGGCGGCAAGGACTTCGTGGTCGCGCACCCGAGCGCCGACCGCGCGGTCCTCAAGACGGCGCTCACCCGCGGTGCCTTCGAGTACCAGGGCCAGAAGTGCTCGGCCACCTCGCGCGCGTACCTCCCGGCCTCCATCTGGAACTCCGGCTTCAAGGAGGAGTTCGCGGCCGAGGTCGACCACCTGACCATGGGTGACGTCACCGACCTGTCGAACTTCATCGGCGCCGTGATCGACGAGCGTGCCTTCGCGAAGAACAAGGCCGCCATCGACCGCGCCAAGGAGGACCCGACCTGCACGATCGTCGCGGGCGGCTCCTACGACGACTCGGTCGGCTACTTCGTCCGTCCGACCGTCATCGAGTGCACCGACCCGGAGAACGAGGTCTTCACGACCGAGTACTTCGGCCCGATCCTCGCGGTGCACGTCTACGAAGACGAGAAGTACGACGAGATGCTGACCCAGATGGAGTCGGTCTCCGACTACGCGCTCACGGGCTCGGTCATCGCGGGCGACCGCGCCGCGGCGGCGTACACCTCCGAGCGGCTGCGCTACGCGGCCGGCAACTTCTACATCAACGACAAGTCGACCGGCGCCGTGGTCGGCCAGCAGCCCTTCGGCGGCGGCCGCTCCTCCGGCACCAACGACAAGGCGGGCGCCCCGCAGAACCTGCTGCGCTGGACCCTGACCCGCGCCATCAAGGAGGCGCTGGTGGCTCCGACCGACTACGCCTACCCGCACATGGGCTGACGCCCCCCTGAACACCGCCCCCCGCCCCGGGTCCTGGACACCCGGGGCGGGGGGCGGTCGTCATGCGGGGCCCGCGCAGCTCGGTGGTGGCGAGCAGTGCGGAGCAGCGGGTCAGGGCGATGGTCCGGAGCCGCGGTCGGGCGGTCATAGGAAACCTCTCCCTGGCGCAGTCATCCGATGACTGAGGAGGGTGCTTTCGCTATATGTGCATGGCAAGGCACAGAACGCCGTCATACATCGGATTAACAGTCAGACACGTGAGGACCGGTCACGTAGGAGAACTCCGGGGAAGGTCATACTGATCCGGTGGCCATCAGTCTGCGCACCGTGCACACCGCCGACCTCGACCCCGCCGAACTCCGCGCCGCCCGCACCCTGTTGGACGAGGCGTTCGGCGGCGACTACGACGACGAGGAGTGGGAGCACGGGCTCGGCGGGCTGCACGTCCTGGTGAGCGACGACCGGGGGCTCGCCGCCCATGGGTCCGTCATCCAGCGGCGCGCCCGCTACCGCAAGCACTGGCTGCGCGTCGGGTACGTGGAGGGCGTGGGGGTGCGTCCGGACGTCAAGCGCCAGGGGTTCGGCGGGCGGGTCATGGCCGAGATCGAGCGGATCGTCGAGGGAGCCTACGACTTCGGCGCGCTCTCCGCGAGCGACCAGGGCGCCGCGCTCTACCACGCCCGGGGCTGGCAGCTGTGGTCCGGCCGGCTGTGCGCCCTCGGTCCCCACGGTGTGGTCCGGCTGCGCGACGAGGAGGACTGCACCTTTGTGCGTCCGGCGGCCGCGGGTCCGCTCAACCCCAAGCACAAGCTGGTCTTCGACTGGCGGGACGGTGACGTGCTCTGACGGCTCGTGGCGCCATGAGGGCAGGTCATGGCCGGGTGGGCCGGTCCGCCGTCTCAGATAGTAGGAAGTCCGAGTAATTGTGGAGACAGACGCCCGGTCCTCGCTTAGCTTTGTAGGAGCCGAACGTCTCGCTCGATCAAGCGAATGGCGGTCGTGAGCCGGGCCCGATGCAGGTCACCCCTGCGGCACCGCTCCCCGCCCTCCGGCGTCTCGTATCCCCTTTCCGCACTCCCGGATTCCGAAGGAGTCGATTTCCCATGGCCGAGACGACCGCCCGCCGCCGAGTCCGTCACGTTTCCCGTACGAGTGAGTCCGACCGCAAGAACGCCGCCGCCGCGCTCCAGCGCGCCCTCGACCGCCGGGACAACGGCGGCGCGACGGGCCACTGAGCCGCCGTAGAGCGGCACGTTCCGAGCCGGGAGCCGCGCCCGTGGGGTGCGGCGCGGTCGCACGCACCGCGCCGCACCCCGAAACGAGCCGTACGGGTGGACCGGGAAGGACACGGCGACGCGACCATGTCCGTATCGCGGACAGCCCGTGTCATTCCATGGGACAAGGAGTACGGTGCCGTCATGTCTCGCAGCATCAATCTCGCAGTGATTCCCGGTGACGGCATCGGCCAGGAGGTCGTGGCCCAGGGGCTGAAGATCCTCTCCGCCGTCCTCCCGCAGGATGTGAAGCTGGAGACCGAGGAGTACGACTTCGGCGCCCGGCGCTACCACGCCACCGGCGAGACCCTCACCGACGCCGACCTGGAGCAGCTCAAGCGGCACGACGCGATTCTGCTCGGCGCGATCGGCGACCCGTCGGTCCCGTCCGGCGTCCTGGAGCGCGGCTTCCTGCTCAAGCTCCGCTTCGCCTTCGACCACCACGTCAACCTGCGGCCCTCCAAGCTGCTCCCGGGCGTCGAGACCCCGCTCGCGGGCCAGCCCGAGATCGACTTCGTCGTGGTCCGCGAGGGCACCGAAGGCCCGTACACGGGCAACGGCGGCACCATCCGCACCGGCACCCCGCACGCGGTCGCCACCGAGGTCTCCCTGAACACCGCGTTCGGCATCGAGCGCGTCGTGCGCGACGCGTACGCCCGCGCACAGGCCCGCCCCCGCAAGAAGCTGGCCCTCGTCCACAAGAACAACGTGCTCGTGCACGCCGGTCACCTGTGGACGGACATCTTCGACAAGGTGGGCGAGGAGTTCCCCGAGGTCACCACCGAGTACATGCACGTCGACGCGGCGACGATCTACCTGGTCACCCAGCCCGAGCGCTTCGACGTGATCGTCACCGACAACCTCTTCGGCGACATCATCACCGACCTCGCCGCCGCCATCTCCGGCGGTATCGGGGTCGCCGCCTCCGGCAACATCAACCCGTCCGGCGCGTTCCCGTCGATGTTCGAGCCCGTGCACGGCTCGGCACCCGACATCGCGGGCCAGGGCAAGGCCGACCCGTCGGCCACCGTCCTGTCGGTCGCCCTCCTGCTGCGCCACCTCGGCTACGAGACCGAGGCCGCCCGTATCGAGGACGCCGTCTCCGCCGACCTCGCCGAGCGCGTGGGCAAGCCCGCCCGCACCACCGACGAGATCGGCGACGCGCTCGCCGTACGAGTAGCCGGCTGACCCGCCTGCCGCTCACATCCTGAGAAAGGCCGCCGGGTCGCGACGCGCCCGGCGGCTTTGTCATGCCGTCGCCGGGTGTCACCATCGACCCACTCCGGGCCACTTCCGGGGCCGCATTCACCCCGTTCCACCCGCGGCTTCAGCTTCGCTCCAGCAGGGGGGACTCCCATCGGGCACCCGCTTGCGATAATCGAACGAGGAGCCGCGGTATGAGGGAATGCTCGGACGTCCTCACACCTGCCGCTGGAGGCACGGGCGTGAGCGCGGCCCGTCAACACAACCGGTGAAGGACAACCACACATGACGACGCCCACGATCGAGTTGAAGCCCTCCGCCAACCCGCTCTCCGACGCGGAGCGGAAGGCCATCCTGGCCAGCCCCGGGTTCGGCCGCCACTTCACCGATCACATGGTGACCATCCGGTGGACCGAGGGCCGTGGCTGGCACGACGGCCAGCTCGTCCCGTACGCCCCGATCTCTCTCGACCCCGCCACCAACGTTCTGCACTACGCGCAGGAGATCTTCGAGGGCCTCAAGGCGTACCGCCGGCCCGACGGCTCGGTGGCCACCTTCCGCCCCGAGATGAACGCCCGGCGCTTCCAGCGCTCGGCCCGGCGGCTGGCCATGCCCGAGCTGCCGGTCGAGACCTTCATCGAGGCGTGTGACGTGCTCGTCCAGCAGGACAAGGAGTGGGTCCCGGCGCACGGCGGCGAGGAGTCCCTCTATCTGCGCCCGTTCATGATCGCCACCGAGGTCGGTCTGGGCGTCAAGCCCGCCAACGAGTACCTGTTCCTCGTCATCGCCTCCCCGGCCGGCGCCTACTTCGCGGGCGGCGTCAAGCCGGTCTCCATCTGGGTCTCGGAGGACCGGGTCCGTGCCGTCCCCGGCGGCATGGGCGACGCCAAGACCGGCGGCAACTACGCGGCCTCCCTGCTCGCGCAGGCCGAGGCGGCGGCCAAGGGCTGCGACCAGGTCTGCTACCTCGACGCCGTGGAGCACAAGTGGGTCGAGGAGCTGGGCGGCATGAACCTGTACTTCGTGTACGGCAACAAGATCGTCACCCCGACGCTGACCGGCTCGATCCTGGAGGGCGTCACCCGTGACTCCCTGCTGACCGTCGCCCGGGACCTCGGCTACGAGGCGGAGGAGCGCCGCGTCTCCATCGACGAGTGGCAGGCCGATTCCGAGAACGGCACCTTGACCGAGGTCTTCGCCTGCGGCACCGCGGCGGTCATCACCCCGGTCGGCACGGTCAAGCGCGCGGGCGCCGAGTGGAAGCAGTCGGGCGGCGAGCCGGGCGAGGTCACCGTCAAGCTCCGTGAGGCCTTGCTGGACCTCCAGCGCGGTACCCGCGAGGACACGCACGGCTGGATGCACCCCCTCGGCTGAGCCTCGGGCACCATCAGGGCCGCCTCGGACCCCGCGTCCGAGGCGGCCCTTTCGTATGCCCGTCGAGAGGTTGGAGCGACGCTCGATGTGACATGACGTTGCCTGCCCAAGCATGGTTCCCATCCTCGGATCCGACGTTTAGAGTGCTGTTCTAAAGTTCGGATGCAAGGAGGTGCCGCCTCGTGAGACTCACCCCCACGGAACGCGACCGGTTGCTGCTCTTCGGGGCCGCCGAACTGGCGCGCGCCCGCCGGGCCCGGGGACTGAGGCTGAACGTGCCGGAGGCGACCGCGCTGATCGCGGACACCGTCTGCGAGGCCGCCCGCGACGGCCGGCGGCTCGCCGAGGCCATCGAGGCGGCCCGGTCCGTGCTCGGTCCGGACGACGTGCTGCCGGGCGTCGCGGACGTCGTCACCGAGGTGCATGTCGAGGCCGTCTTCGACGACGGGTCACGCCTCGCCGTGGTCTCCGACCCGATCGGCGGCGGGCTGGGCGACAAGGCCCCGGGCGCCCTGCTGCCGGGTCCGGAGCACGCCGAGCCGGAGGCGGTCGTCCGGCTCGCGGTCACCAACACCGCGACCGTGCCCGTCTCCGTCACCTCCCACTTCCACTTCTTCGAGGCCAACCCCCGGCTCGACTTCGACCGCCAGAGGTCCTACGGCATGCGGCTCGCCGTGCCCGCCGGGTCGTCGGTGCGGTTCGGGCCCGGCGAGCGCGCCGAGGTCGGACTCGTACCGATCGGCGGCGAACGGATCGCGATCGGTTTCGCGGGACTCGTCGACGGGCCGCTGGACGCGCCGGGGGCGAAGGAAGAGGCCCTGCGCCGGGCCGCCGCCTGCGGATATCTGGGAGCTTCGGGGGCCGGGCGCGAAGGAGACGCACGATGAATCCGTACGAGTACGCCGCCACCCACGGCCCCCGCGCGGGCGACCGCGTCCGCCTCGGCGACTCGGGTCTGGTGATCCGCGTCGAGTCCGACGCGCAGCAGTACGGCGACGAGTTCCTCGCCGGCTTCGGCAAGACCGCCCGCGACGGCCTGCACCTCAAGGCCGCGGCCGTGCGTGAGACCTGTGACGTCGTCATCAGCAACGTGGTCGTCATCGACGCGGCCCTCGGCATCCGCAAGGTGTCGATCGGCATCCGCGAGGGTCGGATCTGCGCGATCGGGCGCGCCGGCAACCCCGACACCCTCGACGGCGTCGACGTCGTGGTCGGCACGGGGACCTCCATCGTCTCCGGTGAGGGCCTGATCGCCACCGCCGGAGCCGTCGACACCCATGTCCATCTGCTGTCGCCGCGCATCATGGAGGCCTCGCTGGCCTCCGGTGTCACCACGATCATCGGGCAGGAGTTCGGGCCGGTGTGGGGCGTCGGCGTCAACTCGCCCTGGGCGCTGCGGCACGCGTTCAACGCGTTCGACGCCTGGCCCGTCAACATCGGCTTCCTGGGCCGCGGTTCGTCGTCCGACCCCGCCCCCCTGATCGAGGCGCTGGCCGAGGGCGGTGCCTCCGGCTTCAAGGTGCACGAGGACATGGGCGCCCACACCCGCGCCCTCGACACCGCCCTGCGCGTCGCCGAGGAACACGACGTCCAGGTCGCCCTGCACAGCGACGGTCTGAACGAGTGCCTGTCCGTCGAGGACACCCTGCGGGTCCTCGACGGCCGTACCATCCACGCCTTTCACATCGAGGGCTGCGGCGGCGGGCATGTGCCGAACGTCCTGAAGATGGCGGGCGTGCCGAACGTGATCGGCTCCTCCACCAACCCGACGCTGCCCTTCGGCCGGGACGCCGTCGCCGAGCACTACGGCATGATCGTCTCGGTCCACGACCTGAAGCCGGACCTGCCCGGCGACGCCGCCATGGCCCGCGACCGCATCCGCGCCGGAACCATGGGCGCCGAGGACGTGCTGCACGATCTGGGCGCCATCGGCATCACCTCCTCGGACGCACAGGGCATGGGACGCGCGGGAGAGACCGTGCGCCGCACCTTCGCCATGGCCGGGAAGATGAAGGCGGAGCTGGGGCCCCTGGCGGGCGACGGCCCGGACGACGACAACGCCCGCGTCCTGCGCTACATCGCCAAGCTGACCGTCAACCCGGCCATCGCACACGGACTCGCGCACGAGGTGGGCTCCCTGGAGGTCGGCAAGCTGGCCGACATCGTGCTGTGGCGGCCGGAGTACTTCGGCGCCAAGCCCCAGCTCGTGCTCAAGTCCGGCTTCCCGGCGTACGGCGTGGTCGGTGACCCGGGCGCGGCCACCGACACCTGCGAACCCCTCGTGCTCGGCCCGCAGTTCGGCGCGCACGGCGCGACCGCCGCCGACCTCTCCGTCGCCTTCGTCGCCCGGGCGGCCCTGGACCTGGGCTCCGACCGGATGCCCACCCGGCGCAGAAGGGTCGCGGTCCGCGGCACCCGCGGCATCGGCCCCGCCGATCTGCGCCTCAACTCCCGTACGGGAGCGGTCGACGTCGACCAGCGCACCGGCCTGGTCACCCTCGACGGCGCGCCCGTCCGCTCCGAACCCGCCGACTCGGTGTCCCTCAACCGCCTGTACTTCCTGTGAGCCCCGTGAGGACCCCCGCCATGAGCACCCCCGCCGCCGACGGCTTCCGCATGCCCGCCGAGTGGGCCCCGCACGAGCGCACCTGGATGGCCTGGCCGGGCCCCAACCCGACCTTCGACGACCCCGGCGACCTCGCCGCCGCCCGTGCGGCCTGGGCCTCGGTCGCCCGCGCCGTCCGCCGCTTCGAACCGGTCACCGTGGTCTGCGGCCCCGGCCGGTCCGCCGATGCGCGCGCCCTGCTGGGCGAGGGCATCGACACCGTCGAGCGCGATCTCGACGACGCCTGGATGCGCGACATCGGCCCGACCTTCCTCACCGATGGGCGTGAACTGGCCGCCGTGGACTGGACGTTCAACGGCTGGGGCGCCCAGGGCTGGGCCCGCTGGGAGCACGACGCGAAGATCGCCGCGCATGTCGCGGACCTCGCGGACGCGCGGACGTACGCCTCGAAGCTGGTCAACGAGGGCGGCGCGATCCACGTCGACGGCGAGGGCACCGTCCTGCTCACGGAGACCGTGCAGCTCGGCCCCGAACGCAACCCGCACTGGACGAGGGAGCAGGTCGAGGCGGAGATCCACGCCCACCTCGGCACCCGCAAGGCGATCTGGCTGCCGCGCGGCCTGACCGCCGACTACCCCCCGCACGGCTTCGGCACCCTCGGCCATGTCGACATCGTCGCCGCCTTCGCCGGCCCGGGTGTGGTCGTCGCCCACCACCAGCCGGACCCCGCGCACCCCGACCACGAGGTCACCCAGGAGGTCATCGGGATCCTGAGGTCCGCCACCGACGCCCGGGGCCGCGCGCTGGAGGTCGTCGAGGTGCCCGCGCCGACCGTGCTGGAGACCGACGGCCACTGGGCCGACTACTCGTACATCAACCACTACCTGTGCAACGGCGGCGTTGTGCTGTGCGCCTTCGACGACCCCCGCGACGAGACGGCCGCCGGCATCTTCCGCCGGTTGTTCCCGGAGCGGACGGTGACGCTCGTGGACGCCCGGACGATCTTCGCGGGCGGGGGTGGCGTCCACTGCATCACCCAGCAGCAGCCGAGGGTCCCGGCGACCCGGGCGGTCAGGTAGAACGTACGGGTGGATGTAGTGCTCTGCGCCGTGTGCGGCCACCGTCCGACCGAACCCGCGGAGGCCGGAGAGTGACCCGCAGACGCAATGTCGCCCCGCCGCGTGAGGACGTCCTCGCCGCTGCCATGGGCATGATCGCCGAGCGCGGTCTGGAGCAGCTCACCATGGCGGCGCTCGGCCGGGAGGTCGGGATGAGCAGCGGCCATCTGCTCTACTACTTCCGCTCCAAGGACGAGCTGCTGCTCCAGGCCCTGGAGTGGAGCGAGGGCCGGCTCGGCGCCGAGCGCGCGCGGCTGCTCAGCGGGCGGGCCCCGGCCCGGGAACGGCTGGACGCGTACGTCGACCTCTATGTCCCCGACGGCCACCGCGATCCGCACTGGACCCTGTGGCTGGAGGTCTGGAACCGCTCGCAGAACGCCGACGACGACGCCCGCGACCGGCAGGCCGCCATCGAGGGTGCCTGGCACCGCGACCTGGTGGCGCTGCTCGCCGAGGGCGTGTCGCGGGGCGAGTTCCGGCCGGTCGACCCGGACCGCTTCGCCGCCCGGCTGCGCGCCCTCCTCGACGGCTTCTCCATCCATGTGGCGATCGGCCTGCGGGGCACCGGCCGGGAGCAGGTGCTCGGCCATGTACGGGAGTTCCTGGACGAGTCGCTCACGCTCGCGGACGCCTGAGCAGCCGTCCTGGTTGTACGTCGTCGGGCGCTTTGACCCGGGGCGGGCGATGCGTTTGCATCCCTGGGAGTCCTCGGCGCGGGACCGGGAGACGCCGGGTTTCGGGGGGAACGTCGTCGTGGACCGCGCCACCGGCGGCAAGGTCCAGGCCGACGCCGGTCTCGGCCAGGGCCGGCTGATCCGGCTCAACGACGACGGACGGTATGTCGTCCTCGACGCCCAGGGCGGCACCTATGTGCGTGATCTGCGCACCGGGCGGCTCGTCCGCGCCGCGGACACTCCCGCCGTGGCCGCTAGCCGCGACGCCCGGCACCTCCTGCTCTCCGGCGCGGACGGGCTCCGGCTGCTCGACCGGCGCACCGGCCGTTCCCCGGCCGTGGGCCCGGCGGGTGCGCAGGCCGTACCGGGCGCCGTGAGCGCCGACGGCCGTGCGGCGGTGTTCGGTTCGGCCGCCGCCGACCTGGTGGCGGGGGACACCAACGACGCGGCCGACGTCTCCGTCCGCCGGCCGAGGTGACCCCGCCCCGGGCCATGAACGCAATGAACGAAAAGCGAGGCGCTCTTGTCGCACTCGCGAACGCCCGGCACGTTACGGCTCATGGGACGAGAGCACTGGAAGAGAATCTGGATCGGCTCGGCCGGCAACATGGTGGAGTGGTACGACTGGTTCGTCTACGCCAGCTTCGCCACCTACTTCGCCGGAGCCTTCTTCCCGGACGGGAACCCCACGGCCCGACTCATGAACACCGCGGGCATCTTCGCGGTCGGCTTCTTCATGCGACCGGTCGGCGGCTGGCTGCTCGGCCGGGTCGGTGACCGCAAGGGCCGCAAGGCCGCACTGACCCTCACGGTCACACTGATGTCCGCCTCCGCGATCCTCATCGCGATCGCGCCGACCTACGCTGTCGCCGGGTACGGCGGCGCGTTTGTCCTGCTGGTCGCCCGCCTGTTGCAGGGCCTCTCGGTGGGCGGCGAGTACGCGGCCAGCGCGACCTATCTCACCGAGGCGTCCGACCCGAAGCGGCGGGGCTTCGCCTCCAGCTTCCAGTACGTGTCGATGACCGCGGGCCAGATCGTGGGCCTCGGTCTCCAGATCGTCCTGCAGCGCACGATGTCCGACGAGGCGCTGCACAGCTACGGCTGGCGCATCCCGTTCGTGGTGGGCGCCCTCGGCGCGGCGGTGATCTTCTATCTGCGGCGCAGCATGCTGGAGACGGAGGTCTACGAGGCCGACGAGACCGGCGGCGAGGAGCGCGGCACGCTGCGCGCGCTGTGGCGGCACAAGCGTGAGGCGTCTTTGGTGATGGCCCTGACCATGGGCGGCACGGTCGCGTACTACACGTACACCACCTACCTGACCAAGTACCTGTCGAACTCGGCGGGGCTGTCCAAGCAGACCGCGACCCTCGTCTCCTTCACCGCGCTGATCGTGTTCGCCTGCCTCCAGCCGCCGGCCGGGCGGCTCTCCGACCGCATCGGCCGCCGTCCGCTGCTGATCACCTTCGCGGTCGGCTCCACGTTCCTGACCGTGCCGATCATGACCCTGCTGAAGCACGCGGGGAGCTTCTGGCCGGCCCTCGGGCTGTCGCTCCTGGCTCTGATCGTGGTCACCGGATACACGTCGATCAACGCGTGTGTGAAGGCGGAGCTGTTCCCGACGGGGGTCCGCGCCCTCGGCGTCGCCCTCCCATACGCCCTGGCCAACGCGCTGTTCGGGGGCACGGCGGAATACGTCGCCCTGTGGTTCAAGAACGCGGGCATCGAGTCCGGTTTCTTCTGGTACGTGGCGGGCTGCGCGGCCGTGTCGCTGGTGGTGTACCTCACCATGCGGGAGACCAGGGATCTGGATCTGGCCCGGATGGACGCCACCGCACCGTCCACGCTGACGACCGCATCCTGAGACGGCGGTGAGTGCGGGGGCGGAATGTGCCAGACTGCCCCCGTGCTTACGTTCGCCATGATTATTGGCAGCAGGCGCGCCGGTCCGCAGTGACCGCCTCGTACGACCCCGTACGGGCGGCCATCGTCGTCCTCGACCCGCGCGCAGACCTCTCGCACCCGCGAGAGGTTTTTCGTTTTCCTGGCCCACCATCAGCCGGGAGCGAAGGCGCGAGGGACCATGGAAGGACGGTGGAGCCGGTCATTCCGGTAGACCGAGATCCCATACAGGAGCCTTGAGACCATGACGGCAACCAGCGAACTCGACGATTCGTTCCACGTCTTCGACACCACGCTGCGCGACGGCGCGCAGCGCGAGGGCATCAACCTCACCGTCGCGGACAAGCTGGCCATCGCACGGCACCTGGACGACTTCGGCGTGGGCTTCATCGAGGGCGGCTGGCCCGGCGCGAACCCGCGGGACACCGAGTTCTTCGCCCGCGCCCAACAGGAGATCGACTTCCGGCACGCCCAGCTCGTCGCGTTCGGCGCCACCCGCCGGGCGGGCGGCAAGGCGGCCGAGGACCCGCAGGTCAGGGCGCTGCTGGAGTCGGGCGCGCCGGTGATCACCCTGGTCGCGAAGTCCCATGACCGCCATGTCGAGCTGGCCCTGCGCACCACGCTCGACGAGAACCTGGAGATGATCCGCGACACCGTCTCGCATCTTCGGGCCGAGGGCCGCCGGGTCTTCGTCGACTGCGAGCACTTCTTCGACGGCTACCGGGCGAACCCGCAGTACGCCAAGGCGGTGGTCAGCGCGGCGTGGGAGGCGGGGGCGGACGTCGTCATCCTCTGCGACACCAACGGCGGCATGCTGCCCGCGCAGGTCAACGCGGTGGTCTCCACGGTCCTCGCGGACACGGGCGCCCGGCTCGGCATCCATGCGCAGGACGACACGGGGTGCGCCGTCGCGAACACCCTCGCGGCGGTGGACGCGGGCGCCACGCATGTGCAGTGCACGGCGAACGGCTACGGCGAGCGGGTGGGCAACGCCAACCTCTTCCCGGTCGTGGCGGCCCTGGAACTGAAGTACGGCAAGAAGGTGCTGCCCGACGGCAGGCTCCGCGAGACGACCCGCATCTCGCACGCGATCGCCGAGGTCGTCAATCTGACGCCCTCCACCCATCAGCCGTACGTGGGTGTCTCGGCCTTCGCGCACAAGGCGGGCCTGCACGCGTCCGCGATCAAGGTGGACCCGGACCTGTACCAGCACATCGACCCCGAGCTGGTGGGCAACACCATGCGGATGCTGGTCTCCGACATGGCGGGCCGGGCCTCGGTGGAGCTCAAGGGCAAGGAGCTGGGCGTCGACCTGGGCGGCGACCGGGAGCTGATCGGCCGGGTCGTGGACCGGGTCAAGGAGCGCGAGCTCAAGGGCTACACCTACGAGGCCGCGGACGCGAGCTTCGAACTCCTGCTGCGCGAGGAGGTGGCGGGCAAGCCGCTGCGCTACTTCCGCACCGAGTCCTGGCGGGCCATCGTCGAGGACCGCCCCGACGGCACCCACGCCAACGAGGCGACGGTGAAGCTCTGGGCGAAGAGCGAACGCATCGTCGCGACGGCGGAGGGCAACGGCCCGGTCAACGCCCTGGACCGGGCGCTGCGGGTCGCGCTGGAGAAGATCTACCCCGAGCTGGCCGCCCTCGACCTGGTCGACTACAAGGTCCGCATCCTGGAGGGCAAGCACGGCACACAGTCCACGACCCGTGTGCTCATCTCCACCTCCGACGGCCGGGGCGAGTGGTCCACGGTCGGTGTGGCGGAGAACGTGATCGCGGCGTCCTGGCAGGCGCTGGAGGACGCGTACACCTACGGCCTGCTGCGGGCCGGCGTGGAGCCCGCGGAGTAGTGCCCCGGGGCCGGCAGCGGGCCTCAGCAGGAGTCCGCGGCGAGCTTCTCGAACTCGCCGCGGCTCAGGGCACGGCGTTCGGCGCGCCGTCCGCGCCCGGCCCCACGGCCGCCGACGGCAGATCGACCGCCGCGCAGCCGCTCGGCAGAGCGGTCGCCCCGATCGCGCCTGCCGCCGCCCGCACCGTCCGAC
This sequence comes from Streptomyces sp. NPDC001222, assembly GCF_042896945.1. Taxonomy (NCBI): domain Bacteria; kingdom Bacillati; phylum Actinomycetota; class Actinomycetes; order Kitasatosporales; family Streptomycetaceae; genus Streptomyces; species Streptomyces sp. NPDC001222. The sequence goes on along the minus strand of NZ_JBIAXT010000010.1, from coordinate 94,870 downwards.
GCATGGGCGCCGCCCCCTCGACGGGAGGGGGCGGCGCCTGCCGTCACCTCTTGCGCTACTGAAGTCGCCACTTCTGGTTCGCCGCGCCGGTGCACGACCAGATCTGCGCCCGTGCCCCGTTCGCCGACGAGTTGTCCGTCACGTCGAGGCACTTGTTCGCCGCAAGGTTGACCACATCACCTGTCGAAGAGTTGTACGACCACTGTTGGGCACCGGTCCCGTTGCAGTCGTACAACTGGACCTTGGCCCCGTCCGCGGTCGAACCACCCGCCACATCCAGGCACTTGCCGAGCGCCTGAACGGAACCGTCGCCCTTCACCGTCCACTGCTGGGCGGTCGAGCCGTTGCAGTCGTAGAGCTGCACCGCGGTGCCGTTGGCGTTCGACGCCCCCGCCACGTCCAGGCACTTGCCCGCGAGACCCACGAACGCCCCCGACCGGTCCCCGCCGCCCGACTGCGTCCCGGACCAGGTGAACGTCGCCGACGTCTTGCCGGGCAGTGAGTAGGTGGCGTGCTGACCGCCCCAGTCGATGGTCACGGTCTTCGCCGACGACGCGTCGTTGTACGCGATCAGGGCCTTGGAGCCGTCCGGGTTCCGCCAGGCCACGTTCGGCACCGCCGAGCCCGCCGTCGACGCGATGCGCTGTGCGCCCGGCCGCACGAACTTCGTCAGATGGCCCATCGTGTAGTACTCGATCGTGTAGTCGACCGTCCCGCTCGCCCCGTCCCCGTTGTGGACCGTGATCAGGCCGGTGCAGGTGCCGCAGCCGCCGTTGTGCGGGCCCATGTTCTGGTCGACCGCGAGCGACCACTTCGTCACCGACTTCGCCCAGTTCCGGGTGTAGTCGACGATGTTGAGCATGTCCTCGCGCTGCTGGTTCGCGATCCAGGTGCCGCCCGAGTGCTCCGTGCCGAACGCGTCCAGCTGCGGATACTGGTTGTGGATGCTGGTCTGCTTGGTCACGTCGCCGCCGTACCCGTGCCAGGCGATCCCGCCGAAGTTGGGGTGTGCACGGACCGCCGCGTCGTCCACCGTCTGGGCGGCGTAGTTGTCGTAGGTGTCCCAGTTCCAGTCGTGCGCCAGCACCTTGGTCGCAAGGCCCGCCGCCTGGAGCTTCGGCAGCAGCTCGGACTTGGTGAAGTACGCGAGCCCGGAGGCGTTCCAGCTCATCGACGGATAGCCGGAACAGCACGTCGGCTCGTTCTGGGCGGTGACGTAGGAGACGGGGACGCCCTGGTCCTTGTAGGCCTGGAGGTACTTCACGAAGTACGACGCGTAGGCCCCGTAGTCCTCCGACTTCAGCCAGCCGCCGTTGAGCTGCCCGCTGTCCTTCATCCAGGCGGGCGCCGTCCACGGGGTGGCCATCACGGTCAGCGACGGGTTGAGCTGGAGCGCCTGCCGGGTCAGCGGCACCACGTCGGCCAGGTCGTGCGCGATCGAGAATTTCGTCAGACTCGGGTCCGTCTGCCCGGCCGGCACATCGTCGTAGGTGTAGCCGTAGCGGGCCAGATCCGACGCGCCCATCGGGTTGCGCAGGAACGAGAGCCCGATCCCGTCGGTCGGCGAGAACAGCTTCCGCATGGTCGCGTCCCGTGTCGCCTGCGACAGCGCCCCGCTGCTGTTCATCAGCCAGGCCGCGGTGTCCGTGAACGAGGCGCCGCCGCCGGTGAAGGTCTGATAGCGGGTGTTCTCGTCGACGGTGATGTTCTCGCCGGCGCCGCCGGTGCCCGACTCGAACGCGAACGGCGTCTGTGCCTGGAGTCCGCGGACCACATGCCGTCCGCCGCTGTCGTCGGTCGTGGTCAGCCAGGCCGTGACCTGCTCGCCGGCCGCGTGCGCGGGCAGGGTGCCCGCCGCGGTCAGTCCGGCACAGGTCAGCAGCCCGGCGAGGAGCACGCGCGCCGCGCGCAGAGGTCTTGTCATGGAGCGCCGCCCTTCTGGGGTGGGGGATGGGAGGCGTGCGAGGCGTGAGTAAATGACGACGCCGGGGCCGCGTCAAGGGGGTGCGTGTTCAGTTTCCGAAGGAACAACGCACCTTCCTCCGCAGGGACTTGGCTCCGTACCTGTTCTGACGTGAAGTCTTGACGGTGGCGCGGTGCGCCAGTTAACTCACGGCGTGATCTAAGTCGTAAGCCCACTATGGGGACTACGAGAGCCCAAGGGAAGGTCCATGCGAAGAACCGCCCTGATCGCCTCCGCCGCCCTGCTCACCGGCCTGATCCCGCTCACCGCCGTCGGCACCGCGTCCGGCGCCGACGACCCCGCCCCCGTCCCGGTGGACCGCTTCGAGGGCGAGGTGCCCTTCGCGAGCCAGCCCGCCGAGGGCATCTTCACCTGGGGCGGCGACGCCGACGACCCGCCCACGCTGCAGCTCACCGACCGCACGGACGCCCCCGAGGGCGCCAAGGTCCTCAGCGGCACTTACGACATCAGCGGCTACGGCGGCTTCACCCATGACTTCGCCGCAGGCCGGCCTGCCCACGACTGGTCCGCCCACCAGGGCATCCGCTTCTGGTGGGACGGCCAGGACAACGGCAAGAAGATCGCCTTCGAGATCAAGGACGGCGGCGCGAACGGCGAGGCCTCCGAGCTGTGGACGACCTCGTTCACCGATGACTTCACCGGCTGGAAACAGATCCAGATCCCGTTCGACGACTTCACTTATCGCACGGACTACCAGCCCGTCGGCGGTATCGACCACGTCCTCGGCCTCACCGGGATGTGGGGGTACGCGGTCACGCTCCCGCCCGGCGTCAAGGGCCGCTTCGCCATGGACGACGTCGAGCTGTACGGCAAGGCCGACCAGTCCCGCCGGGCCTCCGTCACCACGGACTCCGCCGTCTACCCGGTCAGGGAGGGCGGCACGGCGCGGGTGCAGGTCACCGTCGCCACCACCGGCTCCGCACCCCTGGACGAGCCCGTCACCGTCGCCTACGACACGGCAGGCGGCACCGCCGGCTCCGGCACCGACTACACCCCGGTCAGCGGCACCCTCACCTTCCCGGCCGGGACCGCCTCCGGCAGCACGCGGACCATCGAGGTGCGCACCCTCAAGGACAGGTCCGCCGAGCCCGCCGAGACGATCCCGGTCAAGCTGGCCGTCACCGGCGCCAAGGCCCCCGCCGAGATCCCGCAGGTGGTCATCGACGCCCATGGACTGCCGTACCTGGACAGCAGGCTGCCGGTGCGCAAGCGGGTCGCGGACCTGCTCTCCCGGATGTCCCTGGAGGAGAAGGCCGGCCAGATGACCCAGGCCGAGCGCGCCGGCCTCACCTCCCAGGGCGACATCGCGTCCTACGACCTGGGTTCGCTGCTGTCCGGCGGTGGCTCGACCCCGACGCCCAACACCCCCGAGGCGTGGGCGCAGATGATCGACTCCTTCCAGCTGCGGGCGCAGGCGACCCGGTTCCAGATCCCTCTGATCTACGGAGTCGACGCCGTCCACGGCCACAACAACCTCGCCGGTGCCACGGTGATGCCGCACAACATCGGCATCGGGGCCACCCGCGATCCCCGACTCGCCGAGAAGACCGGGGCGGTGACGGCCAGTGAGGTGCGGGCCACCGGCATCCCCTGGGACTTCGCGCCCTGTCTGTGCGTCTCGCGCGACGAGCGCTGGGGCCGCTCCTACGAGTCCTTCGGTGAGGACCCGGCGCTGGTGAAGTCCATGGAGACGATCATCCAGGGTCTCCAGGGACGCGCGGACGGCCGGGACCTGAGCCGGGACGACAAGGTCCTCGCCACCGCCAAGCACTTCGTCGGCGACGGCGGCACCGAGTACGGCTCGTCGACCACGGGCTCGTACAAGATCGACCAGGGCGTCACCAAGGTCACCCGGCAGGAGCTGGAGGCCGTCCACCTGGCCCCGTTCCAGACGGCCGTCGACCGCGGCATCGGCTCGGTCATGCCGTCGTACTCCTCGCTCGACATCATCGGCGACGGCCAGGGCCCGGTGAAGATGCACGCCCGCGCCGACATGATCAACGGCGTGCTGAAGGGCCGGATGGGCTTCGACGGGTTCGTCATCAGCGACTGGAACGCCATCGACCAGCTCCCGGGCGACTACGCGTCTCACGTCCGCACGTCGGTCAACGCCGGCGTCGACATGATGATGGTGCCGTACACGTACAAGGACTTCCGCACGACGCTGATCGACGAGGTGAAGGCGGGCCGCGTCACCGAGAAGCGGATCGACGACGCCGTCTCGCGCATCCTCACGCAGAAGTTCCGGCTGGGGCTCTTCGAGCACCCGTACGCCGACACGAGCGGTGCCGCCGACATCGGCTCCGCCGCGCACCGGGCCGTGGCCCGGCAGGCGGCCGCCGAGTCCCAGGTGCTGCTGAAGAACGCGGGCGGCGTGCTGCCGCTGAAGAAGAGCCAGAAGGTCTACGTCGCCGGATCCGACGCCGACGACCTCGGCAACCAGACCGGCGGCTGGACCCTCACCTGGCAGGGCGCCTCCGGCACCCACACCCAGGGCACGACCATCCTGCAGGCGATGCGCAAGGCCGGGGGAGACGTCACCTACTCCAAGGACGCCTCGGCACCGCTGAGCGGCTACGACGTCGGGGTGGTCGTCGTCGGCGAGACCCCGTACGCCGAGGGCGTCGGCGATGTCGGCAACGGCCACAGCCTTCAGCTGTCCGCCGCCGACCAGGCCGCCGTGGACAAGGTGTGCGGCGCCATGAAGTGCGCGGTGCTGATCGTCTCCGGACGTCCGCAGCTGATCGGCGACCGGCTCGGCAAGATCGACGCCCTGGTGGCGTCCTGGCTGCCTGGCACCGAGGGCGACGGCGTGGCGGACGTGCTCTACGGCAGGCGCCCGTTCACCGGACAGCTCCCGGTGACCTGGCCGAGGTCGGAGGCCCAACTGCCGATCAACGTCGGTGACGCGTCGTACGACCCGCAGTTCCCGTACGGCTGGGGACTGACCACGCTCACCAGGGCCCCGGCAGGAGGCGCGGCGACCCTGAAGGCGCTGTCGCTCGCGGCCGCGGCGGCCGAGCGGTCGGGCTCCGCGAGCGCGGGCCGTGAGATCGTCACCAAGGCCCGGCTGCTCGTCCAGCAGAAGGCGGGCTCCGCGCTCACGGCGGCGGTCGCGGGACCGTTCGCGGACGCGGACCATCTGCTGCTGACGGGGAAGTACGCGGCGGCGGTGGCCAAGCTGACGGAGGCCTACCGGGCGGTGGCCTGACATCTGCGGGACAGGGGGCGGCGCCCACCGGGCACCGCCCCCTTCCGCACCCCCTTCAGGCCGCCCCGTTCCGATCGCCTTCGGGTAGCGTCGAGGTATGAAGGCCATGCTGGTCAAAGGATTCGCCGTACCGCTGGTCGCGCTGCTCATGGCGGCCCTGACGGTGTTGTACGCGGGCGCTCCGCGTGCCCAGGCCGCGACGGACGTCTCGGCCGTCGCCGCGGCGCTGCGCAAGAACCCCGTCTACGTCGATCCGGCGGCCTCCGGGCAGCTGTCCGCCCCGGACGCGAACGCCCTCGCGAAGAAGATCGAGGACGCCGGCAAACCGGTCTTCGTGGCCGTGCTGCCCGCCGGCTACCCCACCCAGAACCTGTTCTCCGACCTCCGCACGGCCACCGGCATCACCGGTGTGTACGCGATCCGCCTCGGCGACCGCTTCGACGCCCGGGCCGACTCCTCGGCGCTGCCCCGTACCGCCGTGCGGAACCTGGTCACCAGCGTGCAGGGCGAGTCCGCCAAGACCCAGCTCAACGACTTCACCGACCGTGCGCTCGTCAGCGTCCGGGGCCACGCCCCGTCGACCTGGGGCGGCTCGGGCGGCAACGGCGGGGTCTCCTCCACCGCGCTGATCGCGGTCGCCGCCGTGCTGGTGGCCGGCGGCGCGGGCGCCTACGCGCTCGTCCGGCGCGGGCGGCGCCGGAGGGAGGAGGAGCAGCAGGCCGCGCTGCAGAAGCTGCGGGTCGTGGTCGACGAGGACATCACCGCCTTCGGCGAGGAGCTGGACCGTCTCGACTTCCACCCCGGGGAGGCGGGCGCGGACGACGCGATGCGCACGGACTACGAACGGGCCCTGAACGCCTACGACCAGGCGAAGTCGGCCATGGCCGCGGCGCAGCGCCCGGAGGACGTGAAGGCCGTCACCCAGGCCCTGGAGGACGGGCGCTTCTCGCTGGCGGTGCTCGCCGCCCGCCGGGAGGGCCGCCCCCTGCCCGAGCGCCGGCCGCCGTGCTTCTTCGACCCGCGCCACGGTCCGTCCGTCGCCGACGCGGTCTGGACGCCCGCCGGCGGCGCCCCGCGCGAGGTGCCCGTCTGCGCGGCGGACCGGGCCCGGCTGGCCGACGGCCTCGACCCCGCGGTCCGCGAGGTCGACACGGACCACGGCCGCCGCCCCTATTGGGACGCGGGCCCGGCCTACGGCCCCTGGGCGGGCGGCTACTTCGGCGGTGGCATCCTGCCCGGCCTGCTGGTCGGCACCCTGCTCGGCAGCATGATGTCCACCCCCTCGTACGCGGCGGACTACGGCGCGGGCTACGGCGACTTCGGCGGCTACGACGGCGGGGACATGTCCGGCGCGGACTTCGACCCCGGGGACTTCGGCGGCGGCTTCGGCGACGGCGGGGGAGGGGACTTCGGCGGGGGCGGCGGGGGCGGCGGAGGGGACTTCGGCGGAGGTTTCTGACGTCGGCCGACCCGGCTGTCGTCCTTTGCGCCGGACGTCCTCGTGGGGCGTGCCGGTTCGCGAGCCGCTCCGGCAACGCGGCGGGCCTTCCGGCGGCCGCCATCGGGGACACCGGCCACCGATGCCGAGAGCCCGCTCTCCGTAGGGGATCGGAGGACGGGCTCTCTCGGACGGGCCGCGCGGCGCGGTGTCCACGCGGTGTTCACGGCGGGAAGGGTCAGGCCTGCTTGATCGCCGAGATGTCGAAGACCAGCTTGATCTTGTCCGAGACCAGCACACCGCCCGTCTCCAGGGCCGCGTTCCAGGTCAGGCCCCAGTCCGAGCGCAGGAGCTCCGTCTTGCCCTCGAAACCCACGCGCTCGTTGCCGAACGGGTCCTTGGCCGCGCCGTTGAACTCCAGGTCGATGGTGATCGGCCTGGTGGTGCCGAGGATCGTGAGGTCGCCGGTGATCCGGTAGTCGTCGCCGCCCAGCGCCTGCGCCGCGGTGGAGCGGAACGTCATCATCGGATGCTCGTCGGTCTTGAAGAAGTCGGCGCTCTTGAGGTGGCCGTCGCGGTCGGCCGAACCCGTGTCGATGCTGTCCATCTTCACGTCGATCGTGGCGCGGGACCTGGTGGGGTCCGAGCCGTCGAGGTGCAGGGTGCCCTCGAAGTCCTGGAAGCCGCCCTTGACGTTCGTCACCATGGCGTGGCGGGCCACGAAACCGATCGTGGAGTGGGCGGGGTCCACGACGTAGTCACCGGTCAGCGCGGCGAGGTCGGGGTTCACCGTGGCGTCGGCGGTGGCGGTGGTGTTCTTGCGGCCGAAGATGCCCATGATCTTGCTCCTTTGGGGGACGGTTCCCGGCTTCCGGGCGGGAAGGCGGGGGCTCAGAAGCTATTGAATCTTCAATGAGTAGCGGTGTGGATGACCGTAACGCGATTCCGTTCAACTTTCAACCTTGTGGGAGCGGGTACGGTGGGGCGCCGCCGTTCGAGGTTCACTGTCACTCCGGGGAGGGCATGTGCGGCGCCGAATGCGCCGTGTCATCCGGGTGACCGCTTTGTGCGGGCCCTACAACGCTCGGCCCCCTGGAGCAGTCGGATCGGCTGCATCGGGGCATGGTTCTGTTCAGGGGTACCAGGAAAACGGGCCGGAGACTGTACGGAGTCAACGGGCCGCTTTGCTTGGTGGACTTCGTAAGGTCGCTACATGACCGTTTTGGACGAGGCTGTAGATTCCGGGAGCGAGCCCACCGACGCGCGCGGGCGCGTCGCCGAACTGCACGAGATTCGTGCGCGGGCCCTCGCCGGTCCCAGCGAGAAGGCGACCGAGGCGCAGCATGCCAAGGGCAAGCTCACCGCCCGGGAGCGCATCGAGCTGCTCCTGGACCCGGGGTCCTTCCAGGAGGTCGAGCAGCTGCGCCGGCACCGGGCGACCGGGTTCGGCCTGGAGGCCAAGAAGCCGTACACCGACGGTGTGATCACCGGATGGGGCACGGTGGAGGGCCGGACGGTCTTCGTCTACGCCCATGACTTCCGGATCTTCGGCGGCGCCCTCGGTGAGGCCCACGCCACCAAGATCCACAAGATCATGGACATGGCCATCGCGGCCGGCGCGCCGCTGGTCTCCCTGAACGACGGCGCCGGTGCCCGTATCCAGGAGGGCGTCAGCGCGCTCGCCGGCTACGGCGGCATCTTCCAGCGCAACACCAAGGCCTCCGGCGTCATCCCGCAGATCAGCGTGATGCTCGGCCCGTGCGCGGGCGGCGCGGCCTACAGCCCCGCCCTCACGGATTTCGTGTTCATGGTCCGTGAGACGTCCCAGATGTTCATCACGGGCCCGGACGTGGTCAAGGCCGTCACCGGCGAGGAGATCACCCAGAACGGACTGGGCGGCGCCGATGTGCACGCCGAGACCTCCGGCGTCTGCCACTTCGCGTACGACGACGAGGAGACGTGCATCGCCGAGGTGCGCTACCTGCTGTCGTTGCTCCCGCAGAACAACCGCGAGAACCCGCCGCGGGTCGAGCCCACGGACTCCGTGGACCGCCGCAGCGACGTCCTGCTGGACCTGGTCCCGGCCGACGGCAACCGCCCGTACGACATGGCCAAGGTCATCGAGGAGATCGTCGACGACGGCGAGTACCTGGAGGTCCACGAGCGCTGGGCGCGCAACATCATCTGTGCGATGGCCCGGCTGGACGGCCAGGTGGTGGGCATCATCGCCAACCAGCCGCAGACCCTCGCCGGTGTCCTCGACATCGAGGCCTCGGAAAAAGCTGCGCGCTTTGTCCAGATGTGTGACGCTTTTAATATTCCGCTGGTGACGCTCCTGGACGTCCCCGGGTTCCTGCCCGGTGTCGACCAGGAGCACGGCGGAATCATCCGTCACGGCGCGAAGCTGCTGTACGCCTACTGCAACGCGACCGTGCCGCGGATCTCGCTGATCCTGCGCAAGGCGTACGGAGGTGCGTACATCGTCATGGACAGCCAGTCCATCGGCGCGGACCTCACCTACGCCTGGCCGACCAACGAGATCGCCGTGATGGGCGCGGAGGGTGCCGCCAACGTCATCTTCCGCCGTCAGATCGCGGGCGCGGAGGACCCGGACGTCATGCGGGCCCGGATGGTCAAGGAGTACAAGTCCGAGCTGATGCATCCGTACTACGCGGCGGAGCGGGGCCTGGTGGACGACGTCATCGACCCGGCCCAGACGCGCGAGGTGCTGATCAAGTCCCTGGCGATGCTGCAGGCGAAGCACGCGGACCTGCCCGCCCGTAAGCACGGCAACCCCCCGCAGTAACCGAGCGGATCCATCGCGGTAATCCCGCGGACCCCTCTCTTACGGAGACTGACACCCATGAACGCTCCCGACATCCGCGTCGAGAAGGGCCACGCCGAGCCCGAGGAGGTCGCCGCCATCACGGCCGTCCTCCTGGCCCGTGCGGCCGCCCAGCCCGCCGTCTCCCCGGTCCACCGCCGCCGGGCCAAGGCCGGCTGGCGCCGCCTGGACCGCGAGCCCGGCTTCCGGGCGCCCCACAGCTGGCACAGCTAGGCTCACGCCGCTTCAGCGCATCGAGAAGGGCCCCTCCATCGCGGAGGGGCCCTTTTCGGTGTCCGGACGCACGCAGACGTCCGGACGCCGTCGGACCCGGACGTCCGGGCGCACGCAACGAAAATCCCCGCGCCCCCGGGGGGCGCGGGGATCTCCCCGAGGACTGGTGTCCGCCTACCGCAGGCGGGCCATCAGCGCGTGCTCGACCAGGGTGATCAGGGCACTCTTGGCGTCCGCGCGGTGGCGGGCGTCCGTCGTGATGATCGGGGTGTCCGGTCCGATCTGCAGCGCCTCGCGGACCTCGTCGGGGTTGTACGGCTGGTTGCCGTCGAAGCCGTTGAGGGCGATGACGAAGGGCAGGCCCGAGTTCTCGAAGTAGTCGACCGCCGGGAAGCAGTCGGCCAGACGGCGGGTGTCGACCAGGACGATGGCGCCGATGGCGCCGCGTACCAGGTCGTCCCACATGAACCAGAAGCGGTCCTGGCCGGGGGTGCCGAACAGGTACAGGATCAGGTCCTGGTCCAGGGTGATACGACCGAAGTCCATGGCCACCGTGGTGGTGGTCTTGTCTCCGGTGTGGGTGAGGTCGTCGATGCCCGCCGAAGCGGACGTCATGACGGCCTCGGTGCGCAGCGGGTTGATCTCCGAGACGGCGCCGACGAACGTGGTCTTGCCCACGCCGAAGCCGCCCGCCACCACGATCTTCGCGGAGGTGGTGGAGCGGGAAGGACCGCCGCTAGAGCTTGCGAAGTCCACTGAGCACCCTTTCGAGCAGTGTCACGTCTGGCTGGCCGCCGGCGTTCTCGTCGCCGCCGGGCTGATGGATGGCGACCAGACCCGCCTCCGCCAAGTCGGCGACGAGGATTCTGGCCACGCCGAGAGGAATCGTGAGCAGCGCCGAGATCTCGGCCACCGACTTGATATCCCGGCAGAGGTTGCAGATCCGCTGATGCTCGGGCAGCTGGCCCTGCATCTGGTGCGGCTGCGCGGTGGTGTGCACCAGTGCCTCGATGGCGAGCTGGTAGCGCGGCCTGGTACGGCCGCCCGTCATGGCGTACGGACGCACCAGAGGGTTGTTCGACGACCCAGCGGGCGCCGGCTCGGGGGACCGGCGCTGCGGCTGCACGGGCTGGATGCGCGGTGCCGGCGGCTGGTCGTACGGCGACGGGCCGGGGCCCTGAGGCGCGTACGGCTGACGCCGCTGGCTCGGCGTGGAGGGGAAGTTGTACCGGTTCTGATCACCCTGGCCCTGGCCGGGGCCATAGGACCAATTACCCGCGGGCGAACCGCCTGGGGGTGTTGCCACGTTCTCTCCTCCTCCGACTGCGCTGAGCACCCATCCCTGTGGAAGCCGCGTCCCGAAACCTTACGGTGCCGGGACGCCAATACACACCGTTCGTCTGTTAGTTGAGAAGGCTTCCCTGAAGCTCCGCACGAAGGTCCGGAGTAAGGACCGTACCCGCACGATCCACCAGGAGGGCCATTTCGTACCCGATGAGGCCGATGTCCGCCTCGGGGTGTGCGAGGACCGCGAGCGACGAACCGTCGGAGATGGACATGATGAAGAGGAATCCTCGCTCCATCTCCACAACCGTCTGGTTCACACTGCCGCCCTCGAAGATGCGGGAGGCACCCGCGGTCAGCGAGGTCAGTCCGGACGCGACGGCCGCCAGCTGGTCGGCGCGATCGCGCGGGAAGCCTTCGGACATCGCCAGAAGGAGTCCGTCGGCGGAGACCACCACAGTGTGGGACACACCGGGGGTGTTGTCCACGAAGTTGGTGATCAACCAGTTCAGGTTCTGTGCCGCCTGGCTCATCGGGCTCACACTAACGCTCCTGGTCGTAGGTGCTGTCAGGACCGAAGCCCTGGCCGTTCGTTTCACTGCCTGCGCTGCGTCCGCGTTGGACACCTCGACGCAGGTTGCTCAGCCTGCCCCGGACATCCTCCGGGGCACGGGAGACCTGTGGGCCTCCCTGTGGGGTCGCTTCCGCGGCGCCCTCCATCAGGTTCGCCTTGGGCACGCGCCGCGGCAGACCGGAGGAGGTGACCCCGCCCGCCTTGGGCTTCCGGAGCTGCGACGCCTGCTGCCACCGCTGATCGTTGGCGGAGCGCCAGTCGTCGCCCGTCCCCGTGGCCGCCGGCGGATCCTGCGTCACCGGCTGCGACCGGCCGGCCGTGCCGTTCGCGGTGGAGCCGCGGCGGGGCAGTCCGGCGTCGGTCATCGTGTGACCGGCGGAGGGGGTCGGTCCCGGACGGTCGAAGCCTACGCGGTCCTGCTCACTTGCGTCAGCGGCCTGCGTGGATTCCGTTTCCGGAGCGTAATCGGCCCGGTAACCGTTCTGGAAGCCGTCCCGCTTCGACCAGTCGTCCTGGTAGGGCGACTCGTCGAAGGCCGTGAACGTATCCGACGCGGTGGCCTGGCCCGCGGAGCGGTTCTGCTGGAGCGGCTCCGTATAGCCGGGCTCCGGGTAGCCGCCGGCGGACGGGAAGCCGTCATTCTGCGGCAGGGCGCCGTTCTGCGAGAAGTACTGGTCCTCGTACGCCGGCTGCTGGGGCTCCTCGTACGCCGTCTGCTGGTCGTACGCGGCCTGCTGGTCGCCGTAGGCGTGCTGCCCGGTGTCGTACGCCTGCCGGCCGTTGTCGTACGTCTGCTGCGCGTTGTCGAACGCGGGCCGGGGAGCCTCGAAGTTCTCCTGGTAGCCCGGCGCGGGCTCCTGCTGCTCCTGCGGCCTGTCGTGGCCGTGTGCCTGGGCCTCCAGGGCCGCACGGCGCCCCTCACGCATCAGCGAGCGGCCGACGGGGTCCAGCCCGCGGACGTCGTCCGGGACCTCGGAGTAGCGGCTGTCGTCGAAGCCCAGCTCTGCGGCCGTGCGCAGCGGCTGCGCCGACCCGAAGCTCTCACCCTGGAACTGCTGCTCCGGGATGATCTGCGAGACGGTGAACTCGTCGCGCTCCAGCGGCTGTTCGCCACCACCACCGTGGGTGATGGCGTCCGGGAGCATGACCAGCGAGGTGGTGCCGGCCTGCTCGCCGGAGGGGCGCAGCTGGACACGGATGCCGTGCCGGTCGGACAGCCGGCCGACCACGAACAGACCCATGCGCTGCGAGATCGCGGCGTCCACGGTCGGCGGGTTGGCCAGCTTGTGGTTGATGTCCGCGAAGTCCTCGGCGGTCAGGCCGATGCCCTTGTCGTGGATCTCGACCATGACGCGGCCGTCGGGGAGACGGGTCGCGGTCACACGGACCTTGGTCTGCGGCGAGGAGAACGTGGTGGCGTTCTCCAGCAGCTCGGCGAGCAGGTGCACGAGGTCGGTCACGGCGCGGCCGTGGATCTCGGCCTCCGGGACGCCCGACAGCTCGATGCGCTCGTACTGCTCCACCTCGGAGGAGGCGGCGCGCAGCACGTCGACCAGCGGGACCGGCTGGTCCCAGCGGCGGCCCGGCTCCTCGCCCGCGAGGACGAGGAGGTTCTCGCCGTTGCGGCGCATGCGGGTGGCCAGGTGGTCCAGGCGGAAGAGGTTCTCCAGCTGGTCCGGGTCGGCCTCGTTGTTCTCCAGGTCGGTGATCAGGGTCAGCTGGCCCTCGATCAGCGACTGGTTGCGGCGCGAGAGGTTGGTGAAGATCGCGTTGATGTTGCCCCGCAGCAGGGCCTGCTCGGCGGCGAGCCGGACGGCCTCGCGGTGGACCTGGTCGAAGGCGCGGGCGACCTCGCCGATCTCGTCCGTGGTGGCGATCGGGATGGGCGCGACACGGGTGTCGACACGGCCCGGGTCGGTCCGCGAGAGCTGGTCGACCAGCATCGGCAGGCGCTGCTCGGCGACACCGAAGGCGGCGTTGCGCAGCTGGCGCATCGAGCGGCTCATCTGGCGAGCCATGAGGCCGGCGATGATGAACGCGGCGAGCAGGGCGACGACGACGATGGCACCGGTGATGAACGCGGACTGCTGGGCGTTGTCGGCGATGGTCGAGGCGTCCGACACGGCCTTGTCGGCCAGGTTGAACTCGAGCTGGCGGTAGGCGTTGTACTTGAGGGTGTTGACCGCCCACCAGTTCGGGGCGGTGACGCCCTCCTGGGCCAGCCCGGCGCGGGCCGTCTCGCTGGCGGACGGCGCCGTGGCGAGGGCCGCGACCATGGTCTTGTCGGACGGCGGCGGCACATAGGCCTGGCCCTTGGACTTCGCGTCGGCGGCGGCCTGCTCGGCCTGGGTCTTGCCCTCCGCCTGCACCTGCTGCGTGGCCTCGTCCAGCTTCCTGGCGTCCGCCGCGGTACCGCCACCGATGTACTCCTCGACGGCGATGCCCTCGAGGTAGGCGTACGACGACAGGGCGACGCGCTGCGCGCCGAGGTCGGTGGGCTTGACGTTCTGCTCGATGAGCATGTGCATGCCGATCGAGCGCTCCAGGGACAGCGCGGCCTTGGTGAGCGAGATGGCGTAGACGGTACGGCCGTAGCTGGTGATGTTGCCGGTGCCGAGACCGAGTTCGTTGGCGAACTCCATCAGGGGGTGCGCGACCCCGACGTAGCCCTCCTCGGTCCCCACGCCCTTGACCTCGGGGGTGTACGCCTGCTTCCGCAGCGTCGGCAGCTTGGTCTCGGCCTGGCGGAAGATGGCCAGTCGCCGCTCCAGACCCGACTTGTGCGGCATGTTCTTCGCGGCCTCGTCGAAGGCCTGGGCGGCCTTGTCGGTGGCGGCGTAGAGCTGGACGACGGTCGGGTTCTTCTGGCCGCCGCTCTTGGGGTCCAGCAGGAATTGGGCGGAGCCGTCGCGCTCCTCGTAGAGCCGGTCGGCGTAGGCCAGGGAGGCCTGCACGAGACGGGCGGTGTTCTCCGCGTCGCGCGCCTGCTGCCAGGTGTCGATCGAGCTCCTCACCTGGAAGCCGCCCATGACCAGGCCGACCAGCACGGGTATGAGCAGGATCGCGTTCAGCCTGGTCGGCACGCGCCAGTTGCGCGGGGAGAAGCGGCTGCCACTGGGCGGCGTAGCCGTCGGCTCCGGACCGGGCACTTGTGCGGGTGCCGCTCCGCGCGGCGGCGGGGTGAAGTTGCCCCGTGCCGACGGCTCGGGACTTTTCTTGCTTCGCCTCACTCGACCAACAACCTCTCGGCGACGGCACCTACGTCGTGCCGCGGTGTCTCCAGAGCCCTGTCTGAGACTGGTACGTCCTTGACTACTGGGCAGTTCAGGCATTCCAGCACGTCAACCTGCGCGATTCCAAACACTCGGAAGTGGGGGTTCCGCCCGCTGTAAGCGCCAGATAAAACGGTCATAAAGAGCGAGCCCCGCCAAAAGGCGGGGCTTTTGTGAGCGCAGCGACACCGACCGACCGCGACGCGTGGCGATACCACCGGATTTCTCTGTCGAAACGTTATGAACAGCGGGGCCGACCGTGTCAAACGCCACAGCCGGCTCCCGCATATCTACGACAACTGCCGTATGGTGCCGACGACTTGATCTACCGCAGACGGGCCATGAGGGCATGTTCGACCAGGGTGATCAGGGCACTCTTGGCGTCCGCGCGGTGGCGGGCGTCCGTCGTGATGATCGGGGTGTCCGGTCCGATCTGCAGCGCCTCGCGGACCTCGTCGGGGTTGTAGGGCTGGTGCCCCTCGAAGCCGTTGAGGGCGACGACGAAGGGCAGGCCCGAGTTCTCGAAGTAGTCCACGGCCGGGAAGCAGTCGGCCAGACGGCGGGTGTCGACCAGGACGATGGCGCCGATGGCGCCGCGTACCAGGTCGTCCCACATGAACCAGAAGCGGTCCTGGCCGGGGGTGCCGAACAGGTACAGGATCAGGTCCTGGTCCAGGGTGATACGACCGAAGTCCATGGCCACCGTGGTGGTGGTCTTGTCTCCGGTGTGGGTGAGGTCGTCGATGCCCGCCGAAGCGGACGTCATGACGGCCTCGGTGCGCAGCGGGTTGATCTCCGAGACGGCGCCGACGAACGTGGTCTTGCCCACGCCGAAGCCGCCCGCGACCACGATCTTCGCGGAGGTGGTCGCCCGCCCGCCGTCAGAGCTTGCGAAGTCCACTGAGCACCCTTTCGAGCAGTGTCACGTCCGGCGCACCGCCGTTGTTCTCGTCGCCACCCGGCTGGTGGATCGCGACGAGACCGGCTTCCGCGAGGTCCGCGACGAGGATCCGGGCCACACCGAGCGGCATGGCGAGCAGCGCCGACACCTCGGCCACCGACTTCACCTCGCGGCACAGGTGGCAGATCCGCTGGTGCTCCGGCAGCAGTCCCATCAGCTGGGCCGGGTCGGCCGTCGTGCTGATCAGCGCCTCGATGGCGAGCTGGTAGCGCGGCCGGGTCCGGCCGCCGGTCATCGCGTAGGGACGTACCAGCGGCTGGTCGCCCTCGTCCCCGTACGGCTCGGCGTACGGATCATGATGGGCGGTGGGCGGGGTCATGAATCCTCCGGGCGGGACAGCAAGTCGGTCAGTCGTGCCGTCTGACGGGGCCGGTGGGGGGATTGTGGCGGCCGGACGGTGATTTGGTGAGGTGGGTGGTGCCGGGACCTATCAGTGGAGCAGACTGCCCTGGAGCTCGGCGCGCAGGTCGGGCGTGAGGACCGCCCCCGCGCGGTCGACCAGGAGCGCCATCTCGTAGCCGACGAGGCCGATGTCGCACTCGGGGTGGGCGAGCACGGCGAGCGACGAGCCGTCCGAGACGGACATGAGGAAGAGGAACCCGCGTTCCATCTCGACGACCGTCTGTGCGACGGCGCCGCCCTCGAAGATCCGGGAGGCGCCCGCGGTCAGCGAGGTGAGCCCGGAGGCGACCGCCGCCAGCTGGTCGGCGCGATCGCGCGGGAAGCCTTCCGACAGCGCCAGAAGGAGTCCGTCGGCGGACACGACGACGGTGTGGGACACCCCGGGGGTGTTGTCCACGAAGTTGGTGATCAACCAGTTGAGGTTCTGTGCCGCCTGGCTCATCGGGCTCAACTAACGCTCCTGCTGGTGAGTGGGGCTGGGGAAGCTGCCGGTCTGGCCGGTACCGGCCTGGCGACCCTGAGCGATGCCCCGTCGGAGATTGGTCAGCCGGCCGCGTACGTCGTCAGGCGAACGCGAGACCTGCGGACCGGTTTGGTGCTGTTGCTGCTGAGCCGTGCCCGGTACGAGGTTCGCACGCGGGACCCGGCGCGGTAGGCCGGAGGTGGTGATGCCGCCCGCGGCGGGCTGCCGCACGCGCTCGGCCTGGCGGACGAGGTCGTCGTTCGGCGAGGTGCGCCAGGCCGCGCCGGCGGCGGCCGGACGCTGGGGTGCCGCGGGGGACGGCTGCGGCTGTTGCTGCGGGGCCTGCGGCGCGGAGCCGTTGCCCGGCTGCTGCCCCTGCCCCTGCCCGCGGAACCAGTTGGTCTCCAGCGTGTCGTACAGCGGCGTGCGCCCGTCACCGGGACCCGGCGCCGGCGGCAGCGCCTCGGGCTCCTGGCGGCGCGGCGGCTGCTGCTGCGGACGGTGCTGGGCCGGCGGCAGGGACGTGCCGTAGCCGTCGCCCGCCGGCTGCGGGCGCTCGAACTGGCCGGTACCGGCGGAGTCCTGGCGGTTTCCGTAGCCCGGGGCGGCGAACTGACCGGTGCCGGAGGCGTCGTAGCCCTGGGCCGGGTACTGGCCGGTGGCGGCCGGGTCCTGGGCGCGTCCGGGCGCCGGGAACTGGCCCGTGTCCTGACCGCGGCCCTGGGCCGGGTACTGGCCGGTGTCCTGACCACGGCCCGGCATCGGGAACTGGCCCGTGTCCTGACCGCGGCCCTGGGCCGGGTACTGGCCGGTGTCCTGACCACGGCCCGGCATCGGGAACTGCCCGGTGCCCTGGCCACGGCCCTGGGCCGGGAACTGGCCCGTCGCGCCGCCCGGGTTCCCGCCGCCGAAGATGTCCTGGCGGACGAACTGGCCGCCGTTCTGCGCGGAGTTGGCGTCCGGGCGCGGGAACTCGGGAGCGGCGGGGAGTCCCTGGCGGTCGTCGACACGCGGGATCTCCGCGGTCGCGCCCGGGCCCTGCCGGTCGTCGATCCGCGGCATGGGGGACGTCGAGGTCAGGGCGTCCGGCTCCTCGTGGCCGCGCGGGGCGTCCAGCGAGGCACGCGGCACCGGTGGCTGCGCGTTCTCGTCGCTCCAGCTCGGGGTGCGCTGCTGCTGGTTGCCACCGGGCAGCTCGGCACGGGCACCGCCGCGGCCGGGCAGCTGCGGACGGCGTCGCCCGCCGCGCTCCTTGGGCTGCTTCTGCTTCTGCTGCGGCTGCTGTGGCTGCTGTGGCTGCTGCTGCGGAGCGGCCGCCGGGGTGCTGTCGCCGAAGCCGGCCGGGCGCGCGCCCGGGGCGCCGTCGCCGAAACCGCCCTGCCGGGAGCCGGAGTCCTGGAAGGAGCCGTTCTGACCGAAGGCGCCCGAGCCCGGCCGACCCTGCTGCTGGGAGCCGGGGCGGCCGCCGGGGGTGTTGCCGGGGAGCGCGGCCCGCGGGCCCGCTCCGGGACCCACCTGCCCGCGCTGCGGGGCGGCACCCAGTGCGGAGCCGCCGGACGAACCGGTACCGAAGGACGAACCGCTCTGCTGGGCCTGGCGACGCGCCGCCGCCGCGCCCGCGGCGGCCTGCGCGGCGGCCGGACCGCCCGAGGAGGGCGCACCGGGCTTGCCCGGAGCGGGCTTCTTGCCGCCCTGGGCGACGTCGACCGGGAGCATGACCAGCGCGGTCGTACCGCCGGAGTCGGAGGGCCGCAGCTGGATGCGGATGCCGTGGCGCTGCGACAGACGACCGACCACGAACAGACCCATGCGCCGGGACACCGACACGTCCACGGTGGGCGGCGAGGCGAGGCGCTCGTTGATCTGGGCGAGGTCCTCGGGGGACAGACCGATACCCGTGTCGTGGATCTCGATCAGGACGCGGCCGTCGGGCAGCGCGTGACCGGTGACCTTGACCTTGGTCTGCGGCGAGGAGAACGAGGTGGCGTTCTCGAGCAGCTCGGCGAGGAGGTGCACGAGGTCGTTGACGACGCGGCCGGCGACCTCGGTGGTCGGCACGGCGGCGAGCTCGATGCGCTCGTACTGCTCCACCTCGGACGCGGCGGCACGGAGCACGTCGACCAGCGGGACCGGGCGGGTCCAGCGTCGGCCGGGCTCCTCACCCGCGAGGACGAGGAGGTTCTCACCGTTACGGCGCATACGCGTCGCGAGGTGGTCGAGCTTGAACAGCGAGGACAGCTGGTCCGGGTCGGCCTCGCGGGACTCCAGTTCGGAGATCAGCGACAGCTGGCGCTGGATCAGACCCTGGGAGCGGCGCGAGAGGTTGGTGAACATCGCGTTGACGTTGCCCCGGAGAAGGGCCTGCTCGGCGGCGAGGCGGACCGCCTCGCGGTGCACGTCGTCGAAGGCCGCGGCCACCTGGCCGATCTCGTCCCGGGAGTGCACACCGACCGACTCCACGGACGTGTCGACGTCCTGCGGGTCGGACTCGGACAGCTGCTTGACGAGCTCGGGCAGACGGTCCTGGGCGACCTTGGTGGCGGTCTCCTGCAGACGGCGCAGCGAGCGGATCATGGAGCGGGCCACGACGAAGGCGCCTACGAGGGAGACACCGAGGACGAGCAGGACCAGCGCACCGGAGATGATCGCCTCGTTCTGGGAGGCGCTCTTCAGCTCGCGGGCCTTCTGCTCCATCTGCTCGAGCAGCGTGCCCTCGATCTTCTTCATCTGGTCGAGCTTGGTCGAGTCGTCGTCGACCCAGTCCTTGTACGAGCGCTTGTCCTGGTTGCGCATACCGGACGTGCTCTTCAGGACGCGGCTGGCGTACTGGTCGGCGGCCTCGATCGTCGGGCTGCCCTGGTCGATCGGCTTCGTCAGGTCCTCGGCACCGTCGCCGTAGATGCTGCGGAAGCTGTCGAGCTCGGAGTCCTGGCTCTCCAGGGCCGACAGGGCGTACTGCCGGTCGTTCTCGGAGAGGTTGCCGAACGTGTCGATGTTCGCGGGCAGGGCGGCGGCGATCACCGCACGCTGCATGGAGGCGTACTCCTTGGCGGTGGAGAAGGCCGCCAGCGCACGGGTGCGCTGGATCATCTCCGGGTTGCTGGTGGCCTCCGCCATGTCCTGGGAGAGGCTGAGCAGCTGCGTGATCAGACGGTGGTACGCCTCGACCGTCTGCGTGGAGTTCTTCGGGTCCTTGTAGGCGGTGGCCCGGATCGCGCTGAGGTTGTTCAGCTCGCTCGCGATGCCGACGACGCTGTCGCGGACACCGGAGAGCTGGCCGCTGTCGGAGGCGTCGCCGATCTCCTGGGTGCCCTCCAGGAAGGAGGAGCGGGCCCGGTTGGTCTTGTCGCGGACACCCTTGACCGTGTAGTCGGACGCCGTGGCGCCGTGGGCGAGCGGACCGGCGGACTGGTCGCGCTCCTCCTGGAGCGCGGCGGCCAGCTGGGTCGCCTGCTTGGTCATGTCCGTCAGCAGCTTCATGTTGTCGAGCTGCTGGATCTGGTCCATGTTGTCGCTGATGCGCAGGGCACCGAGCGAGGTGGCGGCGACCACGGGGAGCGCGAGCAGCGACACCAGGCGCGTGGAGATGCGCCAGTTGCGCAGTGCCAGGCGCGTGCCCGGGTCGAGTGATGTCTTTGTCTTCGGCGGGGCCGGCGGCGTGGGTGCCGTGGGGCCCGCCGCGGGCGTGGTGGGGCGCCCGGGCCGCTCGGGACCACTGCCGGCCGCGGCCGGTCCTGGGTTCTGGGCGTGCTGGGGCGAGGAACCGCGGTCGGTCCCGCCATGCGGCTCCGGCTCGGCCGAAGCGCTGCCATCCCTCTTGAAACGTCCCTGCACTAGCGTCGCAACCTCTGGACCAGGCGTCCCCCCGCGTGAACGGACGGGACGGTGTCGGCGTCTTGAGGGGCGTCCTGAATTACGCCCCCCGGGTGGTCGTGAGTGACCGGCGCTGGCTCCCCCTCCCCGTCGCTGCCCGGCGCTACGTTGCGCCCCCTGCGCGCCGGTGCGATCCCGCGGCGGTCCGTGGAATTCCAGCACAGTGCCGGATCTCCAACAAGGCCAACGGGCGAGGCTGTGACCTCCGTGACACCTTGTGAGTGCTGTGTCACCAGGCGTAGAAAGTGATCTCGCGCATAACGGACGTATGCCCACGAGTTATTGAGACGGGTCAGGTGTCCCAGTCGCCATGATCAGGAGCGGAATGCAGGGTTCAATCAAGCAATGTCCGTTTTGTCGTGACGTGAACGCGAAGTGAATTGACCCTTTTATCCGTGCCCCAGTGAGGAAACTCACACGGCGATCACGGCCTCTTCGCGGCTTCGGTGGGGAATTGCATGTTTAGCCTGACGCTTTACAGGGATGGCGAATCCGACAACTCGCGCCCCGGTGTCGGCCCGTGCCGCCCGCCCGGCGCCCCTCACGACAAGGTCAACGACAACAGTGAAGACCACGATGATGTTCCGCACCATAGCCAACCCGCGGCGCACGACGCTGGTGCACCTCGCCGACGCCGAGGAGCTGCAGGCCCCGGCGGCTCCGGAGCACTCCGTCGACCTTCCCACGCAGACCGCCAATCCCAAGCGCACCATCCTCATGAAGGTCCCGGTCCAGGCCTCCGCCGCGGAGTAACCGGTCCAGGGCCGCGGAGCGGCCGATCAAGGCCTCCGCCACCGCTTGATACGCGCGCCGGGCGCCGCTTGCTCAATGCCCCACGACGGCCGCACCGCGGCCCACCGGGCCGGCCGCTCTCCGTGGCCGAGCGCCCACGCGCCCCGGCCCCCAAGCCGGGCGGCGTCCGGAGCCCGTCTCCCCGCGCGGCCGCGGTGGCGTCGGCGGTAAATGCGCGGGGTCCCCCCTTGCTGCCGCGTTAGCCTGGAGCGTCAGACTCCAGCCAGCTCAGTTAAGGGGCGCAAGGATCCCGTGCGCATCGCCAGATTCTCCATCGACGGGAACGTCGCCTTCGGCGTGGTCGAGGGTGACAAGCCGGACGAGCTCGTTCTCGACATCATCAAGGGCATCCCGTTCGCGGAATTCGAGCTCTCCGGCACGAAGGTCCCGCTGAGCAAGGTCAGGCTGCTGCCGCCGGTGCTCCCGAACAAGGTCGTGGCCTTCGGCCGCAACTACGCGGAGCACGCGCGCGAACTCGGCAACGAGGTCCCCGAGGCCCCGTTCGCCTTCTTCAAGCCGTCCACCTCCGTGATCGGCCCCGGCGACGAGATCGCCTACCCGTCCTTCTCCGAGGAACTGCACCACGAGGCCGAGCTGGCCGTGGTGATCGGCCGTATGTGCCGCGAGGTGCCGCGCGAACGCGTCAAGGACGTGATCCTCGGCTACACCTGCGCCAACGACGTCACGGCGCGCGACGTCCAGCGGCGCGAGAAGCAGTGGGCGCGGGCCAAGGGCTTCGACACGGCCTGCCCCCTCGGCCCCTGGGTGGAGACCGACCTCGACCCGGGCGACCTCACCATCCAGCTCACGGTCAACGGCGAACAGCGCCAGCTCGGCCGTACGAGCGAGATGATCCACTCGATCGAGGATCTGATCGTCAACATCACCGAGGCCATGACGCTGCTCCCCGGCGACGTGATCCTCACGGGCACCCCCGCTGGGGTCGGCCCCCTCAACGTCGGCGACGAGGTCGCCGTCACCATCGAAGGCATCGGCACTCTCACCAACAAGGTGATCAAGCGTGGCTAACGCGAACGTCCGCGTCCGTTTCTGTCCGTCCCCGACCGGCAACCCCCACGTGGGCCTGGTCCGCACCGCCCTGTTCAACTGGGCGTACGCCCGTCACACCGGCGGCACGTTCGTCTTCCGTATCGAGGACACGGACGCTGCCCGGGACTCGGAGGAGTCCTACCTCCAGCTCCTGGACTCGCTGCGCTGGCTGGGCTTCGACTGGGACGAGGGCCCCGAGGTGGGCGGCCCCCACACGCCGTACCGCCAGTCCCAGCGGATGGACCTCTACAAGGACGTCGCCAAGAAGCTCCTGGACGGCGGACACGCCTACCACTGCTACTGCACCACGGAGGAGCTGGACGCCCGCCGCGACGCCGCCCGCGCCGCCGGGCAGCCGTCCGGCTACGACGGGCACTGCCGCGACCTCACCGCCGAGCAGGTGGCGGCGTACGAGGCCGAGGGCCGGGCGCCCATCGTCCGCTTCCGCATGCCCGACGAGGCGATCACCTTCACGGACCTGGTCCGCGGGGAGCTGACCTTCACGCCGGAGAACGTGCCGGACTACGGGATCGTGCGAGCCAACGGCGCGCCCCTGTACACGCTCGTGAACCCGGTCGACGACGCCCTGATGGAGATCACCCACGTCCTGCGCGGCGAGGACCTGCTGTCCTCCACCCCCCGCCAGATCGCGCTCTACAAGGCGCTGATCGAGCTGGGCGTGGCGAAGTCCGTGCCCGCCTTCGGGCATCTGCCGTATGTCATGGGCGAGGGCAACAAGAAGCTGTCCAAGCGTGACCCGCAGTCGTCGCTGAACCTCTACCGGGAGCGCGGCTTCCTGCCGGAGGGCCTGCTCAACTACCTCTCCCTGCTGGGCTGGTCGCTGGCGCCGGACCGCGACATCTTCTCGGTCGACGAGATGGTCGCCGCCTTCGACATCGCCGAGGTGAATCCGAACCCGGCCCGCTTCGACCTGAAGAAGGCCGAGGCGATCAACGCCGATCACATCCGTCTCCTCGAGGTGAAGGACTTCACGGAGCGCTGTCGGCCGTGGCTGAAGGCCCCGTTCGCGCCCTGGGCTCCGGAGGACTTCGACGAGGCGCAGTGGCAGGCGATCGCCCCGCACGCCCAGACCCGGGTCAAGGTCCTCTCCGAGATCACGGAGAACGTCGACTTCCTGTTCCTGCCGGAGCCGGTCTTCGACGAGGCCTCCTGGACCAAGGCGATGAAGGAGGGCAGCGACGAGCTGCTGCGCACGGCGCGGGAGAAGCTCGAGGCCGCCGACTGGTCGTCCCCGGAGTCCCTGAAGGAGGCAGTCCTGGCCGCCGGCGAGGCCCACGGCCTCAAGCTCGGCAAGGCCCAGGCCCCGGTCCGTGTCGCCGTCACCGGCCGTACGGTCGGCCTGCCCCTGTTCGAGTCCCTGGAGGTTCTCGGCAGGGAGAAGACGCTCGCCCGCATCGACGCGGCGCTGGCGAGGCTGACGGCGTAGGCGCTCACGCAGCGGGCGTCGGCACCGTCGGACGCCGACCACAGGGCGGCAGCCATCACGGCTGCCGCCCTGCCGTTTCCCGTCTTCGCCCCTCCGCCTTCCTCGAAGAGCCGCGTGTGTCAGTCCCGGGGACTACCGTTCGGGCAGTGCAGACGCGCGGCCGCCGCGGGGCCGAAGTCCCCCGGGCCGCCTGCGGATCCGACTCCCGCACAGCCCTGATGGAAAGGCGCCCTCATGCCGATGCCCGCCCGTGACTACGCGTGGCTCTTCACCCCCGGCAGCACGTTCCGCTACGAGTCCGGAACGATCGGCACGATCGGCGTGGCCGACGGCGGCGAGCTGTGGCTGCCCACGGGCCGGGTCGTGGCCTGTGACCCGTTCGTCTACCTCGGCCAGGACGACATGGAGCCCTTCACCGTCTCCGTCGCGCCCGGCCGCTACCGCGTCGACGCCGCCGTGGCGACGCTCACCCAGCCGGACGAGCCGCCGTCCGACCGGCCGCATCTGCGGGTGGCCGCGGCGCGCCTGGTCATTCGCGACGAGCCCACCGCCGTGTGGGAGCCCGCCCTGCTGCCGGGCCAGGACGCCGACGAGCTCGGCGAGGACGAGTTCTACGGCTACGGCGTGGACGCCGGCACCGGCTGCTTCTACGACGCCGCGGCCGAGGGCACCTTCCACGAAGGGGAGGGCGACGAGGGGCCGCTGTGGGACGTCTTCGAGGACAGCGACTGGGCCCCCGGCCCCCATGTCGTCATCGCGCCGGACACCGGCCACACCGTGGCCGCCTTCACCTCCGGATGGGGGGACGGCTGCTACCCCACCTGGATCGGCCGTACGGCGGCCGGTGAGGTCACCTGCTTCGTCACCGACTTCTTCGTGGCCCCCGACCCGTCCGAGGCCGAGGAGCCGAGCGGGACTGCCGCCGCCACCGGCTGACCGGCTACCGTCGTCAGAGGCCGGTCAGGGCCATGAGCCGGAGGTGAACCGCGTGCGGATCGAGGCCGTCGTCTGGGACGTCGACGACACCCTCTTCGACTACACCACCGCCGACCGCGCCGGGATGCGCGGGCATCTGGCCGCGGAGGGACTGCTCGCCGGGTTCGGGAGCGTGGAGCAGGCCCTCGACCGGTGGCGGCGGATCACCGATCTGCAGTGGGCCCGGTACGCGGCCGGGGAGGCCTCCTTCGAGGGGCAGCGCCGGGACCGCGTACGGGTCTTCCTCGACCGGCCGCTGACCGACGACGAGGCGGACGCCTGGTTCCGGCGCTATCGGGATCACTACGAGGCCGCCTGGGCGCTCTTCCCGGACGTCCTGCCAGTTCTGGACGCCCTCGCCGCCAGCCATCGGCACGCGGTGCTGTCCAACTCCAGCGTGCACATCCAGGAGTACAAGCTGCGCACCCTGGGCGTCCGCGACCGCTTCGAGGCCGTGCTGTGCGCCGCTGAGCTGGGCGTCTCCAAGCCGGACGCCCGGGCCTTCCGCGCCGCCTGCGACGCGCTCGGGCTCGCCCCGCCCCAGGTCGCCTACGTCGGTGACCACCCGGAGATCGACGGCCGCGGCGCGGCCGAGGCCGGGCTGCTGTCCGTGTGGATCGACCGTGCGGGTGTGCGTGTCGTCACGGACGCGGAACCCGCCGCGCGGCCCGAAGGGCCCGCCGGCCTGCACCGGATCGCCTCCCTCGACGAACTCCCCGCGGTCCTCGGCGCGGATACCCGTTTTGGAGCGCCGTCCACCTTCGGGTAATGTTCTTCCTGCGCCGCCGGGGAGCGGGCCGAAAGGCCGGAAACCGGAGGCGCGAGCTAGAACAAGAACCCCTAAGGGGCTTGCGTTCCAGTGGCCTATGGTGTAATTGGCAGCACGACTGATTCTGGTTCAGTTAGTCTTGGTTCGAGTCCAGGTAGGCCAGCTCGCAGAGCTCATCTGCATGCGCGGATCTCATCCGCAAGCCCCCGTTGTGTAGCGGCCTAGCACGCTGCCCTCTCAAGGCAGTAGCGCCGGTTCGAATCCGGTCGGGGGTACAGATCCTTCCCGCGAGGACAGCTGGGTCGCTCCCGCTGCTCTCGATGCAGGATCGCTAGGGCCCCCGTTGTGTAGCGGCCTAGCACGCCGCCCTCTCAAGGCGGTAGCGCCGGTTCGAATCCGGTCGGGGGTACGGTCTGGTCTAAACCACATTGGTCTATGGTGTAATTGGCAGCACGACTGATTCTGGTTCAGTTAGTCTTGGTTCGAGTCCAGGTAGACCAGCTCGGATCTGCGGAAACGTAAGATCCTCGCCCCCGTTGTGTAGCGGCCTAGCACGCCGCCCTCTCAAGGCGGTAGCGCCGGTTCGAATCCGGTCGGGGGTACACGGTAGGCAGGGCCTCCACTTCGGTGGAGGCCCTGCGGCGTTTCCGGACCCGGCGCGGCCCCGGGGTGGTGCGGTGCCCGTCGTCGGCCGGGTCGGCGGACCAACTCCGGGTACGGCACCAGCACTTCGGTGTCCCAGTCGTGGCTGCTGTTGCTTCCGAGGCTGATGTTTCTCGTGTGGCGAGTGCCCGGGCCCGGGCGTCCTGCCCGTGTCTCCCGGAAGAGGGCCTGCCGCGGCGTTGAGGCCGGCCCTCTCCCTGCCGCCCGGTCGCCGGACGGTCAGCCGGAGCGGCGCAGCGCCTCGGACAGGCGGGCGGCCGCGTCGATGACCGCCTGGGCGTGCATCCGGCCCGGGTGGCGCGTCAGACGCTCGATGGGACCGGAGACGGACACCGCGGCCACCACACGATTGGAGGGGCCGCGTACGGGCGCGGAGACGGACGCCACGCCCGGCTCGCGCTCCCCGATGGACTGGGCCCAGCCCCGGCGCCGTACACCCGACAGGGCCGTCGCCGTGAAGCGGGCGCCCTGCAGGCCGCGGTGCAGCCGCTCGGGCTCCTCCCAGGCCATCAGGATCTGTGCCGAGGAGCCGGCCTTCATCGTGAGCGTGGATCCCACCGGCACCGTGTCCCGCAGACCGGACAGCCGTTCCGCGGCGGCGACACAGATGCGCATGTCCCCCTGACGGCGATAGAGCTGCGCGCTCTCGCCCGTGACGTCGCGCAGGTGGGTCAGCACCGGGCCCGCCGTCGCCAGCAGGCGGTCCTCGCCCGCCGCCGCGGCCAGCTCCGCCAGCCGGGGGCCCAGGATGAAACGGCCCTGCATGTCGCGCGCCACCATACGGTGGTGTTCCAGTGCCACGGCCAGGCGGTGGGCCGTGGGTCGTGCCAGTCCGGTGGCGCCGACCAGACCCGCGAGGGTGGCCGGACCGGACTCCAGAGCGCTCAGGACGAGGGCCGCCTTGTCCAGAACGCCGACGCCGCTACTGTTGTCCATGCAACGATACTCACGTCTCACTCTGTGAAACGCAAGTTCAATTTTCCGTGGAACCCGCCACCCTGGAAGACACGGCGGCCCGCGTACCAACGGGCCCGGCGGCACACGCCCGGTCACCAGGGGTACGGGCGCTGCCACCGCAAGATCTCTAGTTGGGTCGGTGCACTCTCTGCCGGCCGGAGGGAAAGCGATGGGTAGGACACTCGCGGAGAAGGTCTGGGACGACCACGTCGTCCGGCGCGCCGAGGGCGAGCCCGACCTCCTCTACATCGATCTGCACCTGCTGCACGAGGTGACCAGCCCGCAGGCCTTCGACGGGCTGCGCAAGACCGGCCGCCAGGTGCGCAGGCTCGACCTCACCATCGCGACCGAGGACCACAACACCCCGACCCTCGACATCGACAAGCCCATCGCGGACCCGGTCTCCCGGGCCCAGCTGGAGACGCTGCGCAAGAACTGCGCCGAGTTCGGCGTCCGGCTGCACCCGCTGGGCGACGTCGAGCAGGGTGTCGTGCACGTCGTCGGCCCCCAGCTCGGCCTGACCCAGCCCGGCACGACCGTCGTCTGCGGCGACTCCCACACCTCCACGCACGGCGCCTTCGGCGCGCTGGCGTTCGGCATCGGCACCTCCCAGGTCGAGCATGTGCTCGCCACCCAGACACTGCCGATGGCCCGCCCGAAGACCATGGCCATCACGGTCGACGGCGAGCTGCCCGAGGGCGTCACCGCCAAGGACCTGATCCTGGCGATCATCGCCAGGATCGGCACCGGCGGCGGCCAGGGCTACATCCTGGAGTACCGCGGCTCGGCCATCGAGAAGCTCTCGATGGAGGCCCGGATGACCATCTGCAACATGTCCATCGAGGCCGGTGCCCGCGCGGGCATGATCGCCCCCGACGAGACCACCTTCGCCTACCTCGAGGGCCGCCCGCACGCCCCCGAGGGCGCCGACTGGGACGCCGCGGTCGAGTACTGGAAGACCCTGCGCACCGACGACGACGCGGAATTCGACGCCGAGGTCCGCATCGACGCCGCCGCGCTCTCGCCGTTCGTCACCTGGGGCACCAACCCGGGCCAGGGCGCTCCGCTTTCGGCCGCCGTCCCCGACCCGGCTTCGTACGAGGACGCCTCGGAGCGCTTCGCCGCCGAAAAGGCCCTGGAGTACATGGGATTGGCGGCCGGACAGCCGCTGCGCTCCATCAAGGTGGACACCGTCTTCGTAGGTTCCTGCACCAACGGCCGTATCGAGGACCTGCGGGCCGCGGCCGAGATCCTCAAGGAGCGCAAAGTCGCCGACGGCGTGCGGATGCTGGTCGTCCCGGGCTCCGCGCGCGTGGGCCTGCAGGCCGTCTCCGAGGGCCTGGACGTGGTCTTCAAGGAGGCCGGCGCCGAATGGCGGCACGCGGGCTGTTCGATGTGCCTCGGCATGAACCCCGACCAGCTGGCCCCGGGTGAGCGCTCCGCGTCCACCTCCAACCGCAACTTCGAGGGCAGGCAGGGCAAGGGCGGCCGTACGCACCTGGTCTCGCCGCAGGTCGCCGCCGCGACGGCGGTCCTGGGCCACCTGGCGTCCCCCGCCGACCTGTCCGACGCCGACACTCGTACGCCCGCTGGAGTCTGAGAAGTCATGGAAGCATTCACCACGCACACCGGCCGGGCCGTCCCGCTGCGCCGCAGCAACGTCGACACCGACCAGATCATCCCCGCCCACTGGCTCAAGAAGGTGACCCGCGACGGGTTCGAGGACGGGCTGTTCGAGGCCTGGCGCAAGGACTCCGAGTTCGTGCTGAACCGTCCCGAGCGGCAGGGGGCGACCGTCCTGGTCGCCGGCCCCGACTTCGGCACCGGCTCCTCCCGTGAGCACGCGGTCTGGGCGCTGCAGAACTACGGCTTCAAGGCCGTCATCTCCGCCCGCTTCGCCGATATCTTCCGTGGTAACTCGCTCAAGAACGGCCTGCTCACGGTGGTGCTGGAGCAGAAGATCGTGGACGCGCTGTGGGAGCTCACGGAGCGGGACCCGCAGGCCGAGATCACGGTCGACCTCCAGGCCCGCGAGGTGCGCGCCGAGGGCGTCACCGCGGCCTTCGAGCTGGACGAGAACTCCCGCTGGCGGCTGCTGAACGGCCTGGACGACATCTCCATCACCCTCCAGAACGAGGGCGACATCGCCGCGTACGAGGCGGAGCGCCCCGCGTACAAGCCGCGGACGCTCCAGATCTGATCCCGGGGCCGCCCGCAAGGGCTGGTTTCGGCCACCGCAACACCTGTCTGTACCCCCAATCGTGGACGGTTGGGGGTACAGCCGTTTCCGCCCCCGGACACCCCCGGCGCGCCGCCTTCGTGGGTGCCAACACCGCTGGTTACAAAGGTCATTGCGGGGGTAGCCGTCGCTGGGAGGCACCGGATGCCCCGGTCCCGGGAGGGCCGCCGGGAGGCGGCAGTTGCCCCCAGCGGGGGCGACAACTCGCCCCAGATGGCACAATCTGTGCATGGACAACGACGGCCAACTCGAGCTCTATACGGCGGTCGCGGCCCAACTCAAGGAAGCGCACTCCAAGGTGCGCGCACTGCAAGTCCCGGAGGGCGTACGGATGGCGCTGACCCGGAAGCTGCTGGTCATTACGGCCGCGGCCAAGCACGATCCCGCCGAAGCCGCCAGGCGTCTCAAGCGGTTCACGACCGACCTCGACCAGGGGCGAATCCCCGAAGAGGAACTCTGAGGCGGCCGAGTCGGTTGCGGCACAAGGGTGATTAGCCCGTTTCGTGTTTGATTTGCGGTATATATCTGCCTAACGTGCGAAAAAGCTTGAACACTTTCGTTCTGGCGATGTCTCCGAAGGGGAAGACGTGAACAAGGCGCAGCTCGTAGAAGCGATTGCCGACAAGATGGGCGGTCGCCAGCAGGCCGCCGATGCTGTCGACGCGGTCCTGGACGCCATCGTCCGCGCGGTCGTCGGAGGCGACCGGGTCTCGGTCACCGGCTTCGGTTCGTTCGAGAAGGTGGAGCGTCCTGCCCGGTACGCCCGTAACCCCCAGACGGGCGAGCGGGTTCGGGTCAAGAAGACCTCCGTGCCGCGCTTCCGCGCAGGTCAGGGCTTCAAGGACCTGGTGAGCGGCACCAAGAAGCTGCCGCGCGGAGGCGAGGTCGCCGTGAAGAAGGCGCCCAAGGGCAGCCTGACCGGCGGTGCCGCCGCCACGGTCAAGAAGGCCGCGGCCAAGAAGGTCACCGCGAAGAAGGCCGCCCCCGCGAAGAAGGTGACCGCCAAGAAGGCGGCCCCCGCGAAGAAGACCACGGCGGTGGCGAAGAAGGCCGCCGCGAAGAAGACGACCGCCAAGAAGACCACGGCGGCCGCGAAGAAGACCACGGCCAAGAAGGCCACCGCGAAGAAGGCGGCGGCCAAGAAGGCCCCGGCGAAGAAGGCCCCGGCCAAGAAGTCGACGGCCCGCAAGACCACCGCCAAGAAGACCACCGCCCGCAGGTAACGGGGCGCACGGGCACTCACGCGCCGGGCCGGGCTCCCAGGGGGAGCCCGGCCCGCGGTGTGTTCGGGTGCGCCGGATACCCGGGAGCGCGCTCAGAACGTCTGCAGCGTCACCAGCGTGATCCGCCGGGCCTCGCCCTCACCCTGGGTCTCGATCCGCACTCGCTGTCCCGGGCGCAGCAGCCTGAGCCCGCCCGCGTCGAACGCGGGCGCGTCGAAGGGGACGGGGGTGCCGTCGTCGAGCAGCACCTGGCCGGTGCGGGTCTCGGGGTCGTAGGTGTACGCGGTCGCCTGCATGACCGCAGCCTACCGACCGTCCCCGGCCCGGCCCGGGTCAGTCCACCGGCTGCTCCGGGATCAGCAGCCGGGCCGCCGCCGCAGCCGTGCGCGGGCCCACGCCCAGCGCCAGCGCCGCGCGCAGATCGTCCCCGGTGTCCACGTCCTGCCGTACGGAGTCGACCTCGTCGAGGGCGATTTCCACCGCGCCCGAGGCACGGTGCCGCGCGCGTGAATCCGTACCGAAAGCGGGCAGCAATTCCCGGCCGGGCCCCGCCGCCAGCAACGTCGTACCGATTCCGGCGGCGTCGGGCAGAAAAGCGCGCGGGAATTCGGTGGCCGCTTCCAGGACCCGGGCCAATTCCGGCGGACGCAGTGACGGCAGATCGGCGTTCAGCGCGGCCACGGCGGCGCCGGGCATCGTCTGCCGTACGACCGCCGCCCCATGGGCGAGCGCGGCGTTCAGACCGTCCGCCGGCTCGTCCCCGACGACCCGGGCCCCCAGGGCCGCCAGCTCCCGCGCGGCCAGCGGGTCGCCCGTGACGACCGCCACATCACGCACCGCGGCGCAGGACAGCACCGCGGCCACCGTGTCCTGCGCGAAGGCGAGGGCGAGCCCCGGACGCAGTCCGTCGGCCGCGGTGTCCGAGAGTCTGCTCTTGGCCCGCGCCAAGGCTTTCAGAGGTACGACCACAGTCCACTGCACGAGCGCTCCGTCCCTGTCCTGGCGCGTCCATTGTCACCCGGACCCCGGGAGTGACCGACCGCCTGCCCGGCGGTCGGCGCGTGGAAAAGGTGTGCGAAGCCCCACGCAAGGGCCGTCCCGGGAGACCGGCGGGCGTACGGTGTTCTCGACAGACGGGCGGCCCGGGGCGACACTTGTGCGGCCCACAGCCACAGCCCCAGCCCAGGGCCTGACGTCCAGGTCCCGAGGTCCCTAGAGGAAGGTGTCCGCGTGCCCCGCCGCAGAATCGGCTTCTGGTACCGCTTCGCAGCGGTCCTCTGCAAACCGCCGCTGGTGGCTCTGCTCAAGCGGGACTGGCGCGGAATGGAGAACATTCCGGCCGAAGGCGGATTTATCACGGCGGTGAACCACAATTCACATGTGGACCCGTTCGCCTACGCGCACTACCAGTACAACACCGGGCGCGTTCCTCGTTTCCTCGCCAAGAGCGGTCTTTTCAAGAAGGGATTCGTCGGTGCCACGATGCGCGGCACCGGGCAGATCCCCGTCTACCGCGAGACCACGGACGCCCTCAGCGCCTTCCGGGCCGCGATCGACGCCGTGGAGCGCGGCGAGTGCGTCGCCTTCTACCCGGAGGGCACCCTCACCCGCGACCCGGACGGCTGGCCGATGACCGGCAAGACCGGTGCGGCCCGCGTCGCGCTGCAGACCAAGTGCCCGGTCATCCCCGTCGCCCAGTGGGGGGCCAACGAGCTGCTGCCGCCCTACGCCAAGAAGCCGAACCTCTTCCCGCGCAAGACCCACCACGTGCTCGCGGGCCCGCCCGTGGACCTCACGCGCTTCTACGACAAGGAGATGTCCCCCGAGCTCCTGAAGGAGGCGACGGAGGTCATCATGGCGGCCATCACCCGCCAGCTGGAGGAGCTCCGCGGCGAGAAGGCGCCCGAGAAGCGCTACGACCCGCGTGAGGTGCGCATCCAGCAGCGCCGCCGCAGTGCCGCACAGGAGAAGGCGCGCCAGAAGGAGGGGCAGGGCAAGTGAGCAAGCCGGTCAGGGCGGCCGTGTTCGGGACGGGATCGTGGGGGACGGCCTTCGGCATGGTGCTCGCCGACGCCGGGTGCGAGGTCACCCTGTGGGCACGCCGCGCCGAACTCGTCGAGGCCGTCAACTCCACCCGTACGAACCCGGACTACCTGCCGGGCGTCGAACTGCCCGAGAACCTCCGGGCCACCACGGATGCGGCCGAGGCCGCGCACGAGGCCGACTTCACGATACTCGCGATCCCCTCGCAGACCCTGCGCGGGAACCTCGCCGAGTGGACGCCGCTGCTCGCACCCCACACGATCCTCGTCTCCCTGATGAAGGGCGTCGAACTCGGCTCCGCCATGCGGATGAGCGAGGTCGTCGAGGACGTCGCCAAGGTCGCCCCGGAACGCGTCGCCGTCGTCACCGGCCCCAACCTGGCCCGGGAGATCGCCGCCCGGATGCCGGCCGCCGCCGTGGTCGCCTGCACCGACGAGAGGGTCGCCCAGCGCCTCCAGGCCGTCTGCCACACGCCGTACTTCCGGCCGTACACCAACACCGACGTGGTCGGCTGCGAACTCGGCGGTGCGGTCAAGAACGTCATCGGCCTCGCCGTCGGCATCGCGGACGGCATGGGCCTCGGCGACAACGCCAAGGGCTCGCTCATCACCCGCGGGCTCGCCGAGACCACCCGGCTCGGGCTCGCGATGGGCGCCGACCCGCTGACCTTCTCCGGGCTCGCGGGTCTCGGCGACCTGGTGGCGACCTGCTCCTCGCCGCTGTCGCGCAATCACACCTTCGGCACCAACCTCGGCAAGGGCATGACGCTGGAGGAGACCATCGCGGTCACCCGGCAGACCGCCGAGGGCGTCAAGTCCTGTGAGTCCGTGCTGGATCTGGCCCGCAGGCACGGCGTCGACATGCCCATCACGGAGACGGTCGTCGGCATCGTCCACGAGGGCAAGCCGCCGGTCGTCGCTCTCAAGGAGCTGATGTCGCGCAGCGCGAAGCCCGAACGACGCTGAGCGACCCAGCCCCACGGACGCTGTGTCGGGGCCCTACCACCGGGTACGCTCATCGCGATATGAGCACCGAGAACCTCCCCCAGAGCCCTGGGCAGCCCCCTCGTAAGCCGCGCGTCGCGGTCGTCTGCGGCGGGCGCAGCTCCGAACACGGCATCTCCGTGGTCACGGCCGGTGCCGTGCTGCGCGCCATCGACCGGACCAAGTACGACGTCCTGCCGATCGGCATCACCCGGGACGGCCGTTGGGCGCTCACCGCCGACGAACCCGAGCGGATGGCGATCACCGACCGCCGTACGCCCAGCGTCGAGGAACTCGCCGAGTCGCACGAGGGCGGTGTCGTCCTGCCGGTCGACCCCACCAACCGCGAAGTCGTCTACAGCGAGCCCGGTTCGGTGCCCAAGGCGCTGGGCGAGGTCGACGTGGTCTTCCCGGTGCTGCACGGCCCCTACGGCGAGGACGGCACCCTGCAGGGCCTGCTGGAACTGTCCGGCGTGCCCTATGTGGGCTCGGGTGTCCTCGCCTCCGCCGTCGGCCAGGACAAGGAGTACATGAAGCGCGTGTTCACCTCGTTCGGGCTGGAGGTCGGCCCGTATGTGGTGATCCGCCCGCGCGAGTGGGAGCGCGACCAGGCCGCCGCCCGCAAGAAGATCGTGGACTTCGCCGGTGAGCACGGCTGGCCGCTCTTCGTGAAGCCCGCGCGCGCGGGTTCCTCGATCGGCATCACCAAGGTCGACGACCTCGCCGGGCTGGACGAGGCGATCACCGAGGCCCAGCGGCACGACCCCAAGATCCTCGTGGAGGCCGCGATCCGCGGGCGCGAGATCGAATGCGGTGTGCTGGAGTTCGAGGACGGCCCCCGCGCCTCGGTGCCGGCCGAGATCCCGCCGCCGGACACGCACGCGTACTACGACTTCGACGCCAAGTACATCGACTCGACCCCCGGCATCGTGCCCGCGCCGCTGACCGACGAGCAGACCGCGGAGGTCCAGCGGCTCGCCGTGCAGGCGTTCGAGGCCGCGTCCTGCGAGGGCCTGGTCCGCGCGGACTTCTTCCTCGCCGAGAACGGGAAGTTCGTGATCAACGAGATCAACACCATGCCCGGTTTCACGCCGATCTCGATGTACCCGCAGATGTGGCAGGCGAGCGGCATCAGCTACCCCGAGCTGGTGGACCGCCTGATCCAGGCGGCGCTGAACCGTTCCACCGGTCTGCGCTAGGCCCCGGGGCACGCGCCCGCCCGGGTCTCTCAGTCGGCGATCCCCTCGGGGATCGCCTTCTTCACGGCGGGCGCCAGGCTGACGAGCGGTGCCACCCCGTCACCGGTGTGCGCCTTGGGCAGGCTCACCTCGACATACGCCCGGCGCAGCGTGGTGGTGAAGCGGAACGAGCCGTCGTTCTGCTTCTGGAGCAGCCAGCCGACACCGTCGACCTCCATGCCGTCGGCCTCCGGGTCGTCCATCTCCGCGGGCCGCACCACACCGCAGCGCAGTATGATCGCCGGGCTTCCCCAGCCCGCCGTCAGTGCGGACCGGGGCTCGGGATCGTTCTGTTCGAGGCCGTCGACCTTCCGCGGCAGCACCTTGTCCAGGTTCCGGCACAGCTGTGTGACCTTCGCGTCCGGGCTGGGAACCGCCGCCGAGGGGCTGCCGTGATCTGAGGAACAGCCCGCCGCGGCGATCAGCAGGGCGAGAGCGGGCAGTCCGAGAAGCCGGCGGCGGAAGAACGTCACCGGCCAAGGGTAGACGGGGGCTACAGGTGCACCACCGGGCAGGTCAGGGTGCGAGTGATGCCTTCCACCTGCTGGACCCTCGCGACCACCATGCGGCCCAGCTCGTCGACGGTGTCGGCCTGGGCGCGCACGATGACGTCGTAGGGACCTGTCACGTCCTCGGCCTGGATGACTCCAGGGATCTGCCCGATCGTCTCGGCGACGGTCGACGCCTTGCCGACCTCCGTCTGGATCAGGATGTACGCCTGTACCACGGCACCTCCAGGGCGGCCACGAGGATCATGGGGGGAGAAGGGACGCCACGGTATCGCGTCGCCGCTCGCCGCGGGGAGACCCGCGGAGGCTGCGGCGTGAGTGCCGGGGAACACCCGGCACACAAGTGGACGGTCGACTCGACCGTACCGGCGACGATAGCGGCTCGCGACCGGGCGCGGCAGGCGTGAGAAGGGGATGTACGACGATGAAGGGCACCGTGGGCGAGCTGGGCGAGTTCGGGCTCATCAGAGAGCTCACCGCACGGCTCACCACCACCCCGGCGGTCCGGATCGGCCCCGGCGACGACGCCGCGGTGGTGGCCGCTCCCGACCGCCGGGTGGTGGCGAGCACCGACATCCTCCTGGAGGGCCGGCACTTCCGCCGGGACTGGTCGACGGCGTACGACGTCGGGCGCAAGGCCGCCGCGCAGAACCTGGCGGACATCGCCGCGATGGGCGCCGTGGCCACCGCGCTGCTGCTCGGTCTCGTCGTCCCCGCCGAACTGCCCGTCACCTGGCCCACCGAGCTGATGGACGGGCTCCGCGACGAGTGCCAGGTCGCGGGCGCGGCCGTGGTGGGCGGCGATGTCGTACGCGGCGACACCATCATGATCTCGATCACCGCGCTCGGTGATCTGCGCAACCACGAGCCGGTCACCCGGGCCGGTGCCCAGCCCGGCGACGTGGTCGCCGTCACCGGCTGGCTCGGCTGGTCCGCGGCCGGGCACGCGGTCCTCTCCCGCGGCTTCCGCTCGCCGCGCGCGTTCGTCGAGGCGCACCGGCGCCCCGAGCCGCCGTACCACGCGGGACCTGCCGCCGCCGGGCTCGGCGCCACCGCGATGTGCGACGTGAGCGACGGTCTCATCGCCGACCTCGGGCATATCGCGGAGGCCAGCAAGGTGCGGATCGACATCCGTTCCGGCGCCATCGACATCCCCTCCCAGATGAACGACATCGGGCAGGCCGTGGGCGTCGACCCCATCCAGTGGGTGCTCACGGGCGGCGAGGACCACGCGATCGTGGCGACCTTCCCGCCGGACGTGAAGCTGCCCGCGCGCTGGAAGGTGATCGGCGAGGTGCTCAACCCCTCGGCGCTGCCCCAGGTGACGGTCGACGGAGCCCCGTGGACCAGCAAGGGCGGCTGGGACCACTTCGGGGACATCGAGGCCTAGGGTGTCTGACAATTCGCGCCGGATCAGCGCGCGGCGTCCGGCGCAGGGGGGCACCTCCCGGCGGTAGCCGGGGAGCATCGCAAGGCGGTGGATCCTCCGCGTACCGGACGTACTCGGGTGATCCGGCAACGCGGCGAGGTGCCGCCGTGCCTGGGGCACCTCCCAGCCGGCGCGCTGGGGGAGTCGCGCGCCCGGCGAGAATTGTCAGACACCCCCTGGTGCGGCACCACCGGCCGCCCGCTCCGCGCGGGCGGCCTCAGGCGGGATACGCCGGGAGGTCGATGTCCGTCGCCGCCTTCTCCGTCAGCCGTTTGAAGAACCCGGCGAGAAGACGCGAGGCCAGCAGCCGGTACATCCGGTCCCGGCTGCGGATCCGCCGCTCGGTCGCGGGCGCGAAGAACGGGCCCGCGTTGCCGGAGATCTTCTGGCAGCCCTTGGCGAAGTCCCGGATCCGCGCCTCGTACGCGGCCAGGGCGGTGCGGTGGTCGCCGTGGGCGAGGGCGAGTTCGCCGGCCAGGACGTACGCGGCGACGACCGCCACCCCCGTGCCCATCCCGCCCATCGTGGCGCCGTACCCGGCGTCCCCAAGGAGCACCACACGCCCCTTGACCAGACGGTCGACATGGATCTGGGCGATCGCGTCGAAGTACAGGTCGTCCGCCTCCTCCAGGGCCTTCAGCACCGTGGGCGCCTCCCAGCCCATCCCCGCGAACCGCTCGGCCAGGATCCTCTTCTGGGCGGCGACGTCCCGGCGGTCGTGGGCGAGCGGCTCCGACCGGAAGACCAGCAGCGCGGCCGCGCGGTCCGGGTCGCCGTCGTAGTTGCCGATGACCAGCGCGCGGCCGGGCTCGCTGTACAGCCGCCCGGTGCGGTCGAGCCCCAGGTGGTTGGGGATGCCGAACCCGGCGACGTAGTGGTCCAGGAACCGCAGATGGCGGGAC
Source organism: Streptomyces sp. NPDC001222 (assembly GCF_042896945.1). NCBI lineage: Bacteria > Bacillati > Actinomycetota > Actinomycetes > Kitasatosporales > Streptomycetaceae > Streptomyces > Streptomyces sp. NPDC001222. The sequence goes on along the minus strand of NZ_JBIAXT010000010.1, from coordinate 57,131 downwards.
TCGTCCCCGAAGACCAGGCGGCGGGTGTGCGAGTGCAGCCCGTCCGCGGCGACGACCAGGTCGAAGCGGCGGGGCGCGCCCCGCTCGAAGGTCACGTCGACGCCGTCGGGGGTGTCGGTGAGCGTGGCGATCGAGTCGCCGAACACATACTCCACCCGGTCCTTGGTGCGCTCGTACATGATCCGCGCGAGGTCGCCGCGGAAGATCTCCACGTCGCCGCTCATCATCTCGGCCGGCAGGTCCACCCGCGGGGTGCCGTCGGCGCCCACCACGGTCTGCCGGCCCATATGGGTCTGGTGGGCGTGGACGGCGTCCCAGATGCCCATCGCGGTCAGCACCCTGCGGTGCACATGACCGCGGAAGTCGACCGCGAAGCCGCCCTCGCGCAGGGCGGGCGCCTTCTCCACGACGGTGACGCGGGCTCCGTAGCGGGCGAGGTTCAGGGCGGCGGCGGGTCCGGCGACGCTGGCGCCGGAGACGAGGACGGTGAGGTGGCCGAGGTCGGGTGTGTTCGTCATGGGCAAGAGCCTCGGCGGCGGCGCTGACCGTGCTCCTACCGTGCGCTGACCGCGGCTGACCGCAGACGTCGTCCCTGGTCGAAGGCCCCTTCGTACGCTTCGGGGGACAGCCGTGCGCGCGCGGCCCGCTCGGTGCGTACGACATCGGGGTCGCCCGGGAGGGGCGCGCCCCGCAGTGCCGTGGCGGCGCCGAGCAGCTCGGCCGCGCGCTCGGGGGACTCGGCGACCGACGCCAACGCCTCGGCGGTCGCGGCCAGTTCCAGCACCCCCGGACTCTCCGCGGCCAGACCGGCGGCCTGCCCGAACCACTCGCGGGCCTCCTCCGCGCGCTCCTCGGCGGCCGCGTTGCGGCCGAGACCGATCAGGATCCGGACGCTCTCGCCGACGCTGAACCAGCTGGCGGCGCAAGACTGGAGGGCCTTTTCGTACTCCACGCGCGCGTGGGCGGTGTTCCCGGTCAGCCGGGCCAGATCGCCGAGGCCGCGGCGGGCGCTCGCCTCCTTGTCCGGGACACCGACGGCGCGGGCGAGGGTCACCGACTGCTCGAACTGCGCGGCCGCCTCCTCGACGTCGCCCCGGTGCAGCAGCGCGGTCGCCCGGGAGCGCAGCAGATCCGCGGTCTCCTCGGGCGCCTGAAGCTCCCGGACGTGCGCGAGGCCCTCGTCCAACAGCTCCAGCGCCCGCCCGTGGTCGCCGCGCCCGTCGGCGAAGCCGCCCAGCGGGTCGAGGCAGTTGGCCATCCCCCAGCGGTCGCCGGTCGTGCGGAACCCGGCCAGGGCACGGGCGAAGGCGGCCTCGGAGTCGGCGGGGCGGCCCTCGAACTGCGCCTGGTAGGCGAGGCCCAGATCCAGCAGCGCGCGGCCCCATGGGTCGTGTGTGAGCCGGACGACCGGCAGTTCCGTGTCCGAGGCGTCCAACGGGCCTCTCCACAGCGTCCACAGGACCAGCGTGAACGGCAGCCGCAGCGGCCGGTCCAGGGCGCGCATGATCTCCGACGCACGCGCGACGAGGCCGGGTTCGGCCGGGTCGTCGCCGCGTCCGGTGACCGTGTTCATCGCACACAGGGCGTACTCCTCGGCGAGCCCCTCGGGCGGCTCGTCGCCCGCCGCCGCCAGCAGCGCACGGGCGACCTCCACCTGTTCGCCGTGCGGACCACGCAGCCGCCAGAACCAGGACAGTGCGGCCATCAGGCGCAGGCCGTTCCCGGGAGCCGTGGTCACGAGGTGGCGCAGGGCCGCGTCCAGGTTGCCGCGCTCGGCGGTCAGCCGCTCCAGCCAGGTGAGCTGCTCCCCGCCGCGCAGACACGGCTCCGCTCGCTCGGCCAGCCGCAGGAAGTGCGCCGCGTGCGCGTCCCGCAGCCCGTCCCGCTCCCCGGCCGCGACGAGATGCTCGGCGGCGAACGCCCGGATGGTCTCCAGCATCCGGTAGCGCCCGTCGGCCACCTCCAGGAGGGACTTCTCCGCCAGCGACGCCAGGAGGTCCTCCGGGTACGGCACCCCGCACACCTCCTCGATCGCGGGGAGCGTGGCACCGGCCGGGAACACGGACAGCCGCCGGGCGAGCTCCCGCTCCTCGTCGTCCAGCAGCTCCCAGCTCCACTCCACGACCGCGCGCAGGGTGCGGTGCCGGGGCGCCTTGGTGCGGTCGCCCCGGGACAGCAGCCGGAACCGGTCGCCCAGGCGGTCCGCCAGTTCCTCGGGGGTCAGCGTGCGCAGCCGGGCGGCGGCCAGCTCGATGGCCAGCGGCAGCCCGTCGAGCGCGGCGCACACGTCCGCCACGCGCGTGTGCCCGTCGAAGCCGGGGCGTACGGCGCGGGCCCGGTCCAGGAACAGCCGCAGCGCGTGCTCCGGGGGCAGCGGCGGCACCGGGCACAGCACCTCACCGGTGATGCCCAGGGCCTCGCGTCCGGTCGCCAGGATCCGTACGCCGGGGCAGGAGGCGAGGACGAGGGCGGCCCACCGTGCCGCGTCCTGGACGAGGTGCTCGCAGTTGTCGAGCACCAGCAGCAGTTCCCGGTCGTCCAGGACCGCCAGCAGCCGTTCGGCGGGGTCGGCGGCGGGACCGCGGAACCCCTCGCGCGCCCCGAGCGCGGCCAGCACCGCGTACGGGATCCGGGAGCCGTCGGTCAGGGGCGCGAGTTCGACGAACCGGACCTCCGGGGCGTTGGCGTGCTTCCTGGCCCCGGAGGGTGCCGGAGCGCCGCCCCGGCCCTCCGCGTAGGCGCGGGCCGCCTCGGTCGCCAGGCGGGTCTTGCCCGCGCCGCCCGGACCGGTGAGCGTGACCAGGCGGGTGTCGGACGAGGCGAGCAGGGCGTGGATGCGGGCGAGTTCCGGGGCCCGGCCGACGAAGCGGGTCAGCTGGGCGGGCAGCCGCGCGCCCGGGGCGGATCCCCCGCCCCGCAGCAGTTCCTGGTGCAGACCGGACAGCTCGGGCGAGGGATCGGCGCCGAGTTCCTCGGCGAGCGTGCGCCGGGCCTCCTCGTAGACCGTGAGCGCCTCGGCGGACCGTCCGCTCGCGTGCAGGGCCCGCATCAGCAGCGCGTACAGCCGCTCGCTCAGCGGATGGGCGGCGAGCAGCTCACGCAGCTCGGGGACGAGGCGCGGGCCGGCGCCGAGGGCGAGGTCGGCCTCGGCGCGGTCCTGCTCGGCGGACAGCCGAAGCTCCTCGAGGCGGACCCGCCCACCGGGTATGCCGGGCAGATCGGCGAGGGCGGGGCCGCGCCACAGGGCGAGCGCCTCCCGCAGCACGGCCGCAGCCCCGTGGTGGTCGCCGCCCGCCAGAGCCGCGGAGCCCTGGCGGGCGAGCCGCTCGAAGCGGTGGGCGTCCACGGCCTCGGGGGAGACGCAGAGCCGGTATCCGGTGCCGGTCGCCTCGATGCGCGCGTGCGGGGCCAGCCGCCTGCGCAGGCGGGAGATCTGCGACTGGAGCGCGTTGGCCCGGCCTGCGGGCGGCTCGTCGCCGTAGAGGCCGTCGGCGAGACGCTCCGCGGACACGGTCCGGCCGGCGTCGAGGAGCAGCAGCGTCAGCAGCGCGCGGGGGCGGGGGCCGCCCGGGTCGAGGGGAGCGCCGTCCTCGGTGCGGACGTCGAGAGGGCCGAGGATGCCGAAGTGCATGCCCGGGATTCTGACAGGGCGTGCCCGCGTGGGCACAGCAGAAAGCCGGCCCACGTCAGTGGACCGGCTTTGTGCGGCGAACCGGCTGTGGCCGCGCGCTTAACAGGACGTCAGCGCGAGACCTTGCCGGCCTTGATGCACGAGGTGCAAGCGTTCACGCGCTTCGGCGTCCCGCCCACCACGGTACGCACACGCTGGATGTTCGGGTTCCAGCGGCGGGACGTACGGCGGTGCGAGTGCGAGATGTTGTTGCCGAAGCCCGGCCCCTTGCCGCAGACGTCGCAGTTGGCAGCCACGGGTCACTCCAAAGACTTCAGATGCACTTACGGTTGATCCCGGCATGCCGGGATCGAGATCGTAGGATCTGAGTGGCTCTGCCAGGGGATAGCCCGACCTGGATCGGGCAACCGGAGCAGCATACAACGCCTGCTCCCGTAGAACGAAACTACCACGGCCCTCCCGCCCCCCGCCGCGCCCCCGGCTCGGGCCCCGGCGGCCGTCGGCTCCGGGACACGGCCGTGCCGGGCTTCCCGGTGCCAGGCGTGTGCCGGCCCTCTTCCGGGCCGCACGGGCGCTGGGTCTACGCTGCGTCCCACGTCCAGCAGCTCAAGGAGGCGCAGGTGGCGCAGGTGCCGCAGCCATTGGATGCTCTCGCGGTGCGCACCTGGTGCGGTCTCGCGCTCAAGGCGCTGGGACAGGCGCGCGAGGAGATCGACGCGATCAACGTCTATCCCGTGGCCGACGGGGACACCGGCACCAACCTCTATCTCACTGTGGAGTCGGCCGCCGCGGCCGTCGAGGCGGTCTTCGCCGGCTACGAGGCGGGCGGCACCCAGCGGCCGACGCTCGCCGACGCGGTGCGGGCCATGGCGCACGGTGCCCTCATCGGGGCCCGGGGCAACTCGGGGACGATCCTCGCGCAGCTGCTGCGCGGCATGGCCCAGGTGCTCGCCGCCGACGGTGAGACCGCTCACACCGACGCCCAGGGGCTGCGGCTCGCGCTCCGGCGGGCGGCCGACTCCGCCCGGGAGGCCGTCGCCCACCCGGTCGAGGGCACCGTGCTGACCGTCGCCTCGGCCGCCGCCGACGCGGCCACCGGCCCGGAGGCCGGTGCGGAGGAGAACTGCGCCGGCGTCGCCCGGGCCGCGTACGAGGGGGCCCGGGCCGCCCTCGCGGCGACCCCCGGCCAGCTGGCCGTCCTGGAGCGCGCCGGAGTGGTCGACGCGGGCGGCCGGGGGCTGGTGGCGGTGCTCGCGGCACTGGTGGAGACGTTCACGGGGGAGAGCCCACGCGTGGCCGAGGGGCCGGGGCGCGGCACCCACGCGCGCGGGGACGCCCACCCCGGCATGTCCGTCGACGAGTCCCACGCGCGCGTGCACGGCGACGACACCTACGCGCGTGTGCACGGCGATTCCCGGGGCGTCTCCGAGGAGTGCGCCGGAGCCCCGGCGGACGGGGCCGGACCCGCCTACGAGGTGATCTACCTCCTGGAGGCCGACGACGCGGCCGTGACACGGCTGCGGCACCGGCTCGACGCGCTCGGCGACTCCCTGGTCGTGGTCGGCGGGGACGGGCTGTGGAACGTCCATGTGCACGTCGACGACGCGGGCGCCGCCGTCGAGGCGGGCGTCGAGGCCGGACGGCCGTACCGGATCCGGATCACCCACTTCGCCGCCGGGGATGTGCACACCACCCGTACCGGGCGCCCGCCGCGTGAGCCGGTCCAGCGCGCGGTCGTGGCGGTCGTGCCGGGAGAGGGCCTGGCCGTGCTGTACGAGGAGGCCGGCGCGACCACCGTGCTCGCCCGGCCCGGGGAACCGCCGGCGAGCGGGGAGCTGGTGCAGGCGGTACGGCGGGCGCACGCGCGCGAGGTGGTGCTGCTGCCCAACGACGCGGATCTGCGCCACACCGCGGCCGCGGCGGCCGAGCAGGCCCGTACCGAGGGCGTCCGTGTGGCGCTGATCCCGACCCGGTCCGCCGTGCAGGGCATAGCGGCGCTCGCGGTCCACGAGCCGGACCGGCGCTTCGACGAGGACGTCGTGGCGATGACGTCGGCGGCGGGGGCGACCCGGTACGCCGAGGTCACCGTCGCCGAACGGCAGTCCTGGACGATGGCGGGCATCTGCCAGGCCGGGGACGTCCTCGGCCTGATCGACGGCGATGTCGCGGTCATCGGCTCGGACGTCACGGAGACCGCCGACACGGTCCTGGACCGCATGCTCGCGGCGGGCGGCGAGATGGTCACCCTGGTCCTGGGCGACGACGCCCCCGAGTCGGTCGCGACGCACCTGGAGTCCCGGGTGCGCGAGTCGTACCTGGCGGTCGACACCGTGGTCTACCGGGGCGGCCGCCAGGGGCCGCTGCTGCTCATCGGCGTGGAGTGACACCGTCCGGGGCCGCGGCGGTGCATCTCCCCGCGCGGCGCCCCCGGCGGCGGCAGGCGGTACGTGCCGGGTGCCCGTCCGCGACGACGGGCACCCGGCACGGGCGTCACCGCTCCCGCTGCGCCTCGAGGAACTCCAGCAGTCGTTCCGCCTCCGCCCGCCGCGCCCGGGCCGTCTCGGCGTCGCCGTCCACCGCCTCGGGTCCCTCGTACGCCGACAGCACCGCACGCGCGTGTGCCGCCGCCGCGTCGGGACGGCGCAGGTCGGCCTCCAGCCGGCCCGCGGCCAGCTCGGCGCCGGTACGGGCGTCGAGGGCGTCCGGGCCCAGGGCCGCGAAGACCGCGACGGCCTCCGTGGTGTGCCCGAGCGCCTCCACGAAGGCCGCCCGCCGCGCCTCCTCGTCGGCGTCCCCGCCGGCAGAGCGGGCGATCAGCTCGCCGAACTGGCGGTGGGTGTGGCCGAGTTCGGTGGCCAGCCGGACCCGCGCCTCTTCGTCCTCGGGCGAGCCGGACGCACACACCTGGGCCGCCTGCGCCATCAGCTCCCGCGCCGAGTCCGGATCCGCCCGCTCGCGCGCGGCGAGCCAGGCACGGGCCCGCAGGGCACGCACCAGGCCATGGGCGTTGCCGAGGTCTTGCCACAGTTCGGCGGCGCGGGCGTAGGCCCGGTCCGCCTCCGCGGGCAGTTCCGCGTGGCCCAGTGCCTCCGCCGCCAGGTGCGCCAGCATGGCGTGGTCCCGCTGCTCCGGCCAGTGCCGGGCGATCTCCGCGGCCTGCAGCCACCGCTCGGCGGCGGCGCGGTGCTCGCCCAGCTCCGTGTGACAGTCGCCGAGCCACCACTGCGTCTGCACCAGAGCCCCGTCGCCGTGTGTCTCGGCGCTCAGATCGGGCAGTGCCGACTCCAGCACCTCGGCCGCCTCCGCGAACCGGCCCTGCCGCAGCAGCAGGCCGCCCAGCTGGTGCCGCGCCCACGCGCCCAGCGCCGGGCCCTCGCCCGCCTCGTCGGCCCAGTGCGCGGCCTGAAGGGCGTGCTCGGCGGCCTCCGCGAACCGCCCCGACGCGCCCAGCGCCTCCGCCAGCCCGAGGTGCAGCTGCGCCTGCCCGAACGGCTCCAACTGCCCCTGGCCGTGCTCCAGGGCCGCGCGGGCCGCCCGCTCGGCGCTCTCCGCGTCGCCGAGCTGCCGGGCGAGGTGGGCCAGCCGTGCCTCGTGCTCCACCGCGAACCACGGCAGGCCCGCCGCCACATACTCCTCGGCCGCCCGTGCCAGCAGCTCCGCCGCCGCCTCCGCGTCCCCGGCGCGCCCCGCCAGCTCGGCGAGCATGGCCCTGGCCTCCGCGGCCCGGGACGCGAGACGCACCTCGGCCGTGTGCGGTTCGGCGAACGCCAGCAGCTCCCGCACGGCCTCCTCGGCCGCCCCGGTGGCGCTCTCGTCCTCCTCCAGCCGGTGCATCAGGATGCGCGCGCGTCCCACCAGGACGGACGCCGTCTGCCGCACGCCCGTACCGCCCTCCTCGAAGAGGGCGAGGGCCTCCGCGCGCAGCCCGGTGATCTCCTCCAGCGCCCGGTCGGCGTCGCCCGTCAGGGCGCGCACGAACGCGGCACGCGTGCGTGCCGCCAGCGCCTCCCCGGGGTCGCCCGCCGCCGCGTACAGTCCGGCCGCGCGCTCGAAGACCTCGACGCCCTCCGGGCCCCGGGCGATCGCCTCGTGGTCGACGAGTTCCGCACGGTCCCGGGGGTCCAGCTCTTGGCCCTCCGCCGCGCGCGCCACCGCGGCCCACGCCTCCACGGCGTCCGGGTGCAGCACCTCCGACAGCCGCCGCGCCTCGGCGAGCAGGGCCGGAAGGTCCGGCTGCGCGACCGGCACGGGGGGCACCGGCGCCGGCCGCGGAGCCGGGCGGACCGTCCGTACGCCGAGCGGCAGCCGGTCGGCCAGGGGAGAGCGGTCCATCCGCTCCCGGGTGCGCTCACCGACGTAGGCCGTGCCGTTGCGCGCGTCGAAGCGGGCGGCGAGCGCCAGCGCCTCCTCGCGTGCGTGGGCGGCGAGTTCCCGGGCCGTCCACTCCCGGCCCGCCGGTCCCGGCACCGTCTGCTCGCCGAACCCCAGCGCGACCAGCCGGTCCATCAGCAGCGTCACCACGGCCAGGAAGTCCAGCTTGCTGCGCGGCTCCCCGGAGTCCGTGAAGTACTGCGGACGCTCGGCCAGGAGTTCCAGGCCGCGGGCCTCGTTGCCGGTCAGGGCGCAGAACTCCACGTGGTCCGCGTACGAGCCGCGCATGCTCTCCATGCCCCGCACGAGCCGGAACCCGCGCAGATGGTGAGCCCGTGCCTCGTCGAGACGGCCCAGACGCAGCAGCGACAGCAGCGAGGAGGCCAGCACGGCGTGCGGCTCGTGCGCGCACACGTACTCGCCCTCCAGCACCGGCGCCCACAGCTCCAGCGCCCGCTCGTCCTCGCCCGTGCGCGCCTGCCACCACCCCTGGTCGTGCAGCTCGCACGCGTGGCAGTCGGCCATGGTGTCGCGGTCGGCGGCCAGCCACGCGGTGTACGCACGTTCGGCGCGCGCCAGGTCCCCGATGTGCGCGGCGACGCTGAACTCGGCGCTGCGCACGGCGCGTTCGGAGTGCCCGGCCAGCCGGTAGCGGTGCTCCATCTCGCCGAGCCACTTCTCCATGGCGGCGAGCGGGATGTGCGGCTGGCCGAGCATGCCCGCCGACATCCACTTGAAGACCCAGTGCAGCGAGTGGGTCTCGTACTCGTCGAAGTCCTCGGGGCGCTCGTCCCACATGCGCAGCAGACGCGCGAAGGGGACGAACATCTTGTCCTTCTCGGAGCTGTAGTTGTAGACCTTCAGCTGGTGCCCGAGCGCCTCGATCACGGCGAGCGGGATGTTCAGCTTCTCCGCCTCCACGAGCAACTGCTCCGCGCGTGCGTTGCGCGCCGGGCCCTCCGTCTCGTCGTAGTTGTCCGCCATCGCACGGCGCAGTGCGTCGAAGTCCATGACCTGGCTCATCGGGAGCCGCCCTCGGGGAAGTTGGGGTGGGTGGCCCATTCGAGCAGGCCGATGAACGCGCGGTTGAGCAGCGCGGAGTCCGCCGGCCGCAGCGGACGCTGGGCCATCAGCAGGGCCTGTCCGTAGAGGGACTCGGTGGCCGTGCCGATCAGCTCCGCGTCGCCCAGGGAGCCGATCCTGCGGATCAGCGGGTTGAGGTGGTTGAGGACCAGACGCGCACGGGGCGCGCTGCCCCGCAGCGAACCGAGGATTCCCGCCCACAGGTCGTCGGCCTGCTCCTCGGCCTCGGCGCGCGCCTGCTCATGGCGGGCCGACCGGTCGTCCAGATGCAGGGCGGGCACGGACAGGGGATGGAACGCGCGCAGGACGACATCGCAGCCGAGCGGGTCGAGCGTGGCGCGCGCGGCGCTCAGGAAGCCCGCCAGCGCCAGCTCCTCGGCCGGGTCGACCGCGTCCAGATGGGCGGTCACGGTGTCCGCGTCCAGCTCCGCGACCACCGTCCCCGGGCGTGCCGACGGCAGTGCCTCCACCAGCTCGCTGTCATAGGTGTAGCCGCCGTTGACCACGCCGATGCCCTGCGCGGAGGCGATCGGCGCGACCTGGCGGTACTCCTCCACCGACCGGGTGAAGTGCACGACGGGGTGCCGCTGTGCGAACTCCTCCAGGGACAGCCGCCCGTCCGTGGTCTCGAAGGGGAGCCACGGCAGCATCGTGCGCAGCAGCTCCTTGTCGTGCCGGGCGAGCGACTTGACGCCCAGATAGTGCACGGACAGGAAGGCGGCGAGCCGCTCGGGGTCACCGGCCGCGAGTCCCGTCAGCCAGGACCGAATGCGCTCCCCGAGCGCGTCGCGAACGGCCGCCAGGGTCTCGTCCTCGTACAGCGACTCGCGTGAGGCCGTGGGCCGCAGACTGTCCGTGTCGAGCACACAGCGCACGAAGAACGCCCAGTCGGGCAGCAGCTGTTCGGCCCGCTCCGTCAGCAGCATGCCCTTCAGGTGCACCCGGTGGCTGGCCCGCTGTGCCGGGCTGACCGCGCTCGGCAGCACATAGGCGACGCCCCGGACCCCGGCGAGCGGCACGTCCAGGTCGATCGAGTCCAGCGGGGTGAAGCCGAACAGGTCGTGACAGTGGCGCGCCAGGGCCACCCGCCGGCTCGCGGGGGAGGAGTACGCACGGTCCCAGGGCGCCGGCAGGTCCGTGATCGGCTCGTCGCCGACCCGCACGTCGTACGGCAGCAGCGACCCGAAGTCCCGTGCCAGGGACCGCACCCGGTCCGCCGAGAGCCAGTCCCCGGCACCGGGACGCGCCACCAGGTGCACCGTGGTGCCGGGTTCGGGCCGGGCGTCCGGCGGCAGTGTCCGTACGACGTACGACCCGTCGTCGGCGGCCGTCCACTCCACCGGGAGCGCGTCCGGCGTACGGGCGCTGCGGCTGACGACCCGGATGCGCTCGGCGACGACGAAACAGGCCAGCAACCCGATGCCGAACTGCCCGAGGAAGCCGGAGCGGGCCTCCTGGAGCCCTTCGGCCCGCTTGGAGCTGCGCCCGATGGTGGCGAGCAGGCTGTGCACGTCGGACTCGGTGAGCCCGACGCCGGTGTCCTCGACGCGCAGACCGGTCCCGTCCGCGTACAGCCGGACCCGGGCGGGCGCGTCCGGTTGCTCGGCGCGGCGGGCGGTGATCGCGTCCACGGCGTTCTGCAGCAGCTCGCGCAGATAGACCTTGGGACTGGAGTAGAGGTGATGGGAGAGGAGGTCCACCAGACCGCGCAGGTCGACCTGAAACGTATGAGGTGGCTGGGGCGACTGAGGTGCCTGGGATGCCTGTGAGGTCTGGGAGTCCATCGTCACGGCGCCGTGGGTGGGGGACGGTCGACGGCGCGGGGTCGGGCGGTCCCGGTGGGGCGGTGACCGCGGGGCGAGCCGAGAAGGATCGGGTCATCCTAGGCTTGGAGCCACCCCGCTGACCAGCGGATTTGCAAGACGTATACGGCGTTGTCAGTGGTGTGGTGTGCAATGGATCTCGTGCCCGCACCGCAAGAACCGCTGAAGAAGGCGCTCGGCCCCGCCACCGCGAAGGTGATGGCCGAGCACCTCGGCCTGCACACCGTCTCGGACCTCCTCCACCACTACCCGCGCAGATACGAGGAGCGCGGTCAGCTCACCCACCTCGCCGACCTGCCCATGGACGAGCATGTGACGGTGGTCGCCCAGGTCGCCGACGCCCGGCTGCACAGCTTCGCCTCGGCCAAGGCGCCCCGCGGCAAGGGCCAGCGCCTGGAGGTCACGATCACCGACGGCAGCGGCCGCCTCCAACTGGTCTTCTTCGGCAACGGCGTGCACAAGCCCCACAAGGAACTCCTGCCGGGCACACGCGCGCTGTTCGCGGGCAAGGTCTCCGTCTTCAACCGCAGGCTCCAACTGGCCCATCCGGCCTACGAGCTGCTGCGCGGCGAGGACGACGTGGCCGAGACGGTCGACAGCTGGGCGGGCGCCCTCATCCCGATCTACCCGGCCACGGCCAAGCTGGAGTCCTGGAAGATCGCCAAGTCGGTGCAGACGGTCCTGCCGAGCGCCCAGGAGGCGGTCGACCCCCTGCCGGACTCGCTGCGCGCGGGCCGGGGCCTGGTCTCCCTCCCCGAGGCACTCCTCAAGGTCCACCGCCCGCACACCAAGGCGGACATCGCCGAGGCCCGCTCCCGCCTCAAGTGGGACGAGGCTTTCGTCCTCCAGGTCGCCCTGGCCCGCCGCCGGCACGCGGACGGCCAGCTTCCGGCGGTGCCCCGCGTCCCCGCACCGGACGGGCTGCTCACGGCCTTCGACGAGAAGTTGCCCTTCACGCTCACCGACGGCCAGCGGAAGGTCTCCCAGGAGATCTTCGCCGACCTGGCCACCGAGCACCCGATGCACCGCCTGCTCCAGGGCGAGGTCGGCAGCGGCAAGACCCTGGTCGCCCTGCGCGCCATGCTCGCCGTCGTGGACGCGGGCGGCCAGGCCGCCCTGCTCGCGCCCACCGAGGTGCTCGCCCAGCAGCACCACCGCTCGATCGTCGAGATGATGGGGGAGCTGGCCGAGGGCGGGATGCTGGGCGGATCCGAGCAGGGCACCAAGGTGGTGCTGCTCACCGGCTCCATGGGCGCGGCCGGGCGACGGCAGGCGCTGCTCGATCTCGTCACCGGGGAGGCGGGGATCGTGATCGGCACCCATGCCCTGATCGAGGACAAGGTCCAGTTCCACGACCTGGGCCTGGTGGTGGTCGACGAGCAGCACCGGTTCGGGGTGGAGCAGCGCGACGCGCTGCGCGGCAAGGGCAAGCAGCCGCCGCATCTGCTGGTCATGACCGCCACGCCCATCCCCCGGACCGTCGCCATGACGGTCTTCGGCGACCTGGAGACCTCCGTCCTCGACCAGCTCCCGGCCGGGCGCTCGCCGATCGCCAGCCATGTGGTGCCGGCCGCGGACAAACCGCACTTCCTGGCTCGCGCCTGGGAGCGGGTGCGCGAGGAGGTCGCCAAGGGCCATCAGGCCTATGTCGTCTGCCCCCGCATCGGCGACGACGTCGACGAGCCCGGCGACCCGAAGAAGGCCGCGAAGTCACCCGAGGACGAGGCGGAGAAGCGGCCCCCGCTCGCCGTGCTCGACGTGGCCGACCAACTGGCCAAGGGCCCCCTGGCGGGCCTTCGGGTCGAGGTGCTGCACGGCCGGATGCACCCCGACGACAAGGACGCGGTGATGCGCCGGTTCGCCGCCGGCGAGGCCGATGTCCTGGTCGCGACGACGGTCATCGAGGTCGGTGTGAACGTCCCGAACGCCACCGCAATGGTGATCATGGACGCCGACCGCTTCGGGGTCTCGCAGCTCCACCAGCTGCGCGGCCGGGTGGGCCGTGGCTCGGCGCCCGGTCTGTGCCTCCTGGTGAGCGAGATGCCGGAGGCGAGCGCGGCACGGCAGCGGCTGACCGCGGTCGCCTCCACCCTGGACGGCTTCGAGCTCTCGCGCATCGATCTGGAACAGCGCCGTGAGGGCGATGTCCTCGGCCAGGCCCAGTCGGGTGCCCGCACCTCGCTGCGCATGCTCGCGGTCATCGAGGACGAGGAGATCATCGCCGAGGCCCGCCAGGAGGCCACCGCGGTGGTCGCAGCCGACCCGGAGCTGGCACGGCTGCCCGGTCTGCGCACGGCCCTTCAGGCGCTGCTGGACGAGGAGCGGGAGCAGTACCTCGAGAAGGGGTGACGGCAGGGGACAGGACGCGGCGAGCGGGAGCAGAGGCGACCGCGGTGCCCGGGGGGCGAGGTGACCGGGGGAGACCGAGCGCCGACGGCCGCCGGGCTGCGAGACTGGAGGCGCACACCCACCCTGGACACAGGGCTCCCGCCCGCACACCGACAAGGACCGCAGAGATGACCCGCGTGATCGCCGGCCGGGCCGGCGGACGCCGACTGGCCGTCCCGCCGGGCAACGGCACCCGCCCCACCTCCGACCGGGCACGCGAGGGCCTCTTCTCCACCTGGCAGTCCCTCCTCGGCGGCCCCCTGGAGGGTGAGCGGGTCCTCGACCTGTACGCCGGCTCGGGCGCCGTCGGACTGGAGGCCCTGTCCCGTGGCGCGGGGCACACCCTCCTCGTGGAGGCCGACGCCCGCGCCGCCCGCATCGTCCGCGAGAACGTCAGGGCCCTCGGCCTGCCCGGCGCCGAGGTCCGGGCGGGCAAAGCGGAACAGATCATCCGCACCCCGGCACCTGAGCAGCCGTACGACCTCGTCTTCCTGGACCCGCCGTACGCGGTCTCCGACGACGATCTTCGCGAGATTCTCCTCACACTCCGCACGGAGGGCTGGCTCGCGGCCGAGGCTCTCGTCACCGTGGAGCGCAGCACCAGAGGCGGAGAGTTCAGGTGGCCGGACGGCTTCGAGGCGATCAGGGCCCGTCGTTACGGGGAAGGGACGTTTTGGTACGGTCGCGCCGCCTCTACGTGCGAAGACGCACGATGACCGGACCGGAGAGCGAGGGAACACAAGTGCGCCGCGCCGTCTGTCCCGGGTCGTTCGACCCGATCACCAATGGACACCTCGACATCATCGCCCGCGCCTCCAAGCTGTACGACGAGGTCTACGTCGCGGTGATGATCAACCAGTCCAAGAAGGGCCTCTTCGAGATCGACGAGCGGATCGAGCTGATCCGCGAGGTCACCGCCGAGTTCGGCAACGTCGTGGTGGAGTCCTTCCACGGCCTCCTCGTCGACTTCTGCAAGCAGCGCGACATCCCCGCCATCGTCAAGGGCCTGCGAGCGGTCAGCGACTTCGACTACGAGCTGCAGATGGCCCAGATGAACAACGGCCTCACCGGTGTGGAGACCCTCTTCGTCCCCACCAACCCCACCTACAGCTTCCTGTCCTCCTCGCTCGTCAAGGAGGTCGCGGCCTGGGGCGGAGACGTCTCCCACCTGGTGCCGCCGGTCGTCCTGGACGCCCTGGGCGAGCGCCTCGGCAAGGGCTGAGCCGACCCGCGGCGCACCTCCCGTTTCCTGACGGCACGTCAGCCGGTGTCGGCCGGGACGGAAGTGGCCGTACAGTCGACCCGTCCGTCTCCAATACAGCTGTAGAGAGTGGCGAGCACACGGTGGACGTGCAGAAGAAGCTCGACGAGATCGTCTCGATGGTCTCCGGCGCCCGGTCCATGCCCATGTCGGCCTCGTGCGTGGTCAACCGCGCCGAGCTGCTCTCGATGCTCGAAGAGGTGCGCGCGGCCCTGCCCGACTCCCTGGCCCAGGCCCAGGAGGTGATCGGCGACCAGGCGCAGATGGTCGAGCGGGCCCGCCAGGAGGCCGAGCGGATCATCGAGAGCGCGCACGCCGAGCGCGGCTCCCTGATCTCCGGCACGGAGGTCGCCCGCCGTTCCCAGGACGAGGCCGACCGCATCCTCGCCGAGGCCCGCCAGGAGGCCGAGGAGGTCCGCGCCGAGGCCGACGACTACGTCGACTCCAAGCTCGCCAACTTCGAGGTCGTCCTCACCAAGACCCTCGGTTCGGTCGGCCGCGGCCGCGAGAAGCTCCTCGGCACCGGTCCCGGCCTCGACGAGCAGGGCTACGAGGACGAGGACGCCCCCGAGCGCAGCCACGACCCCGAGACCCTGCGCCGGGACGCCGACGCGTACGTGGACACCAAGCTCGGCGCCTTCGAGGCCGTGCTCGCCAAGACCCTGGAGGCCGTCGGCAAGGGCCGGCAGAAGCTGCACGGCCGGATCGCCACCGACGACCTCGGCGCCCTCGCCGAGGACTCAACGACGGTCCAGCACTCCAGCGACGCCGACTACCTCGCCGACCTCGCGGCCCTCACCGACACCCCGGCCCAGGCCCCCGTCGCGCCCGCCCAGACCCCCGTGATCCCGGCCCAGCAGAACCAGCCCGCCTACGCGCAGCAGCAGGATCCGTACGGGTACGCGCAGCCCGACCAGTACGGCTACCAGCAGACCTACGCGCAGCAGGACGCCTACGGCTACCAGCAGGCGGACCCGTACGCCGCCTACCCCCAGGCACAGGCGTACGACCAGCAGTCGGCGTACGATCAAGGCCAGGGGCACGGTTACCCGCAGGGCAACACCCTCGACGAGACCAGCCTCTTCGACACCAGCATGATCAGCGCCGAGCAGCTCCGGGCCTACGAACAGGGGCGCGGCGGTCACTGAACGTGCCGGACGCGCGGGTTCCCAGGCGTCCGGGTGCACCGGATTGGGCCATGAGGGAAAGGTCCAGTATCCTGGCTCTTCGGTCGCGCGTACCCTTCGCGATCCACGCTGCCCGGAACATCACGGAACAGCGTCCCCCGAGCTTCGAGACCGAAAGCAGGAATGGCTCTGAACGCCCGCCTCGACCACCGCAACCCCCTCGTGTTCGACACGCACGAGCTGGGGCGGCGTCCTGGTGCGCTGCAGCGCCTGACCCGCACGATCGACGCCCCCAGGGACTTCGGTATCCAGGGGGTCATCGGAGTACCGGAAGGCGCCCCGGTGGAGCTCGACCTCCGGCTCGAGTCGGTCATGGAAGGGGTGCTCGTCACAGGCACCGCCCGTGCATCGGCCGAGGGGGAGTGCGTAAGGTGTCTGGAGCCGCTGGAGCTGGAGCTCGAAGCGGACTTCCAGGAGCTGTTCTCGTACCCTGACGCCGACGACCGGGGCCGCGTGATCGCGGAGCCGGGCGACGACGCCGAGGACGACGAGGACAGGTTCTTCCTCGAGGACGGACTCTTCGACCTCGAACCTCTGCTGCGCGATGCGGTGGTGCTCGCACTGCCGATGCAGCCGGTGTGCCAGGAAGACTGTGCGGGTCTGTGCTCCGAGTGCGGAGCACGGCTCATGGACGACCCGGACCACCACCACGACGCCGTCGACATCCGTTGGGCGGCACTGCAGGGACTCGCCGATTCAATCGAAGACGGCGATAAGGACGAGATGAGCGGCGCCGAAGCGGGCGTCGACGAGAAGCAGGAGAAGTAGCCGTGGCTGTTCCGAAGCGGAAGATGTCGCGCAGCAACACGCGCCACCGCCGGTCGCAGTGGAAGGCTGCGGTCCCCACCCTGGTTGCGTGCGAGCGCTGCCACGAGCCCAAGCAGCAGCACATCGCGTGCCCCTCGTGCGGCACCTACAACAAGCGCCAGGTCCTCGAGGTCTGATCGGCTGGTGAGAGGTCTGATGTCTGACGCCAAAAGCAGTCCCCGCCGCAGCGGGGGTGGTCCGGCGGACAACACAGCCTCGTCCCACACGCTTCTGGAAGGGCGGCTCGGCTACAAGGTCGAGTCCGCCCTTCTGGTGCGCGCGCTGACCCACCGCTCGTACGCATACGAGAACGGCGGTCTGCCGACGAACGAGCGTCTGGAGTTCCTCGGGGACTCCGTGCTCGGCCTCGTCGTCACGGACACGCTGTACCGCACCCACCCCGACCTGCCCGAAGGCCAGTTGGCCAAGCTGCGGGCCGCGGTGGTCAACTCGCGTGCGCTGGCGGAGGTGGGCCGCGGGCTCGATCTCGGCTCCTTCATCCGGCTCGGCCGGGGTGAGGAGGGCACGGGCGGCCGGGACAAGGCGTCCATCCTCGCCGACACCCTCGAAGCGGTGATCGGCGCTGTCTATCTCGACCAGGGGCTGGACTCGGCGGCGGAGCTGGTGCACCGCCTGTTCGACCCACTGATCGAAAAGTCCTCGAATCTCGGTGCCGGCCTGGACTGGAAGACCAGCCTCCAGGAGCTCACCGCGACCGAGGGGCTCGGTGTGCCCGAGTACCTGGTCACGGAGACCGGCCCGGACCACGAGAAGACCTTTACTGCTGCCGCCCGCGTCGGAGGCGTCTCGTACGGCACCGGCACCGGCCGCAGCAAGAAGGAGGCGGAGCAGCAGGCCGCGGAGTCGGCCTGGCGCTCCATCCGCGCCGCCGCGGACGAGCGAGCCAAGGCGGCGGCCGAGGCGGGGTCACCGGACGGGTCCGACGAATCCGTCACGGCCCCGTCGAGCGACACGGCCACGGCGTGAATCCTTCACCGAACCCCGCCCCGGCGTCACCGCCGCGGCGGGGTTCGTCTCTTCGGGGCGGTCCCGTCTCCTCGGGGGCTCTCGGGGCCGGTGGCCCGGGCCGGGCCCGCCGGTCGGTCCCGCGAGGTACGCTGCGGACGTCGCCCCCTGTTCCCTCCTGCTGAGGAGCTCCGTGCCCGAGTTGCCCGAGGTCGAGGTCGTGCGGCGCGGACTGGAGCGCTGGGTCGCCCACCGGACCGTTGCCGACGTGGAGGTGCTGCACCCGCGCGCCGTCCGGCGGCACACGGCGGGCGGAGAGGACTTCGCGCACCGCCTCAAGGGGCAGCTCCTCGGCACCCCGAGCCGCCGCGGGAAGTACCTCTGGATCCCGGTCGACACGACGGGCACGGCGATCCTCGCCCACCTCGGCATGAGCGGCCAGCTCCTCGTGCAGCCGTACGGCACCGACGACGAGAGGCATCTGCGCATCCGCCTCCGGTTCGACGACGGTCTCGGCACCGAGCTGCGCTTCGTCGACCAGCGCACCTTCGGCGGGCTCTCGCTGCACGACACCACCCCCGACGGGCTGCCCGACGTAATAGGGCACATCGCCCGCGACCCCCTGGACCCGCTCTTCGACGACGCCGCCTTCCATGACGCCCTGCGCCGCAAGCGCACCACCATCAAGCGGGCCCTGCTCGACCAGTCGCTGATCAGCGGCGTCGGCAACATCTACGCCGACGAGGCCCTGTGGCGCTCCGGCGTCCACTACGAGCGCCCCACGGCCCACTTCACCCGCCCGCGGACCGCCGAACTCCTCGGCCATGTACGGGACGTGATGAACGCCGCGCTCGCCGTCGGCGGCACCAGCTTCGACAGCCTGTACGTCAACGTCAACGGGGAGTCGGGCTACTTCGACCGGTCGCTCGACGCGTACGGCCGCGAGGGCCTGCCCTGCCGGCGCTGTGCGACGCCCGTGCGCCGCCGTCCCTGGATGAACCGGTCCAGCTACTTCTGCCCGAAGTGCCAGCGGGCGCCACGCACCGCGACGCCGCGCGTGATGCCGTAGAAGCACTCGTTCAAGCCCTCGGGAAGCGCTCCGAGTCACCGGAAAGCGCCCGCGGCGGCTTCAGTTCGCGCGGGCCTCGTCGCAGTGCCCGGGAGTCTCAGTCCGTGCGGGCCTCGTCGTAACGACGGCGGGCCTCCAGCACGTCGTCCATCCGGCCCTCCACGAAGTGGATGAGGCCGAGCAGCCGCTCGGCCACCTCGTGTCCCAGCGGGGTCAGCTCGTAGTCCACGCGCGGGGGGTTCGTCGGCTGGGCGTCACGATGCACCAGACCGTCGCGCTCCAGCGCGTGCAGAGTCTGGGACAGCATCTTCTCGCTCACCCCGTCGACCCGGCGGCGCAGCTCGTTGAAACGGAACGAACCTTCGTAGAGCGCGCCGAGGGTCAACGCCCCCCAGCGTCCCGTCACATGCTCCAGCGTGCCTCGCGACGGGCACGCCTTGGAGAACACGTCGTACGGGAGGTTCTCCTGCTGCGTGATGGTCATGGCCGAAGCGTACTCCAGTGCAGCGCTAACTTTCAGGTTGCGCTAACCAGAAGTTAGTGCTTTCCTATGGTCATCGCAGGGCCGAGAGACGCCGCTCCGCGCGTCCTTCGCCCCTCGTTCCCGTCCCCCTTGCGGACGCCCTTCCCTTCCCACGAGGAGTACCCACGTGACCACCGCTGTTGTCGCCATCGCCTACCACTCGGGCCACGGCCACACCGCCGTCCTCGCCGAGGCCGTGCGCGAAGGTGCCGCCGAGGCCGGAGCCCAGGTGCACCTGATCAAGGTCGACGAGATCACCGACGAGCAGTGGGCGACCCTCGACGGCTCCGACGCGATCGTCTTCGGCTCGCCGACCTACATGGGCACCGCGACCGCCGCCTTCCACGGCTTCGCCGAGGCCTCCTCCAAGCGCTGGTTCACGCAGGAGTGGAAGGACAAGCTGGCCGCCGGCTTCACCAACTCGGGGTCCAAGAGCGGCGACAAGCTGCACACCCTGCAGTTCTTCCAGATCCTGGCGGCGCAGCACGGCATGAACTGGATCAGCCTCGGACTGCACCCGGGCTGGAACAGCAGCACCGGCTCCGAGCACGACCTCAACCGCCTCGGCGTCTTCCTGGGCGCCGCCGCGCAGACCAACGTCGACGAGGGCCCCGAGGCCGTGCACAAGGCCGACGTCGAGACCGCCCGTCACCTCGGCCGCCGCGTGGCGGAGGCCGCCCGGCTCTTCGCACTGGGCCGCGCGGCCGCGTAGTCCCGGACACGACCGTGCCCCCGCCCGGAAGAGACCGGGCGGGGGCACGCGCGCAGGCGGGGGAGGCGTCAGTGACCGAAGGGCGCGGCGGTTTCCCCGACCTGTGGGGGCGCCGGGCTCTCCGCCGCGCCGACGGAAGGAGCCCACAAGTGACGCCGTACCGGCCTCATACGCTGCTTCTGGGTGCGGCGCTCTGCGTAGTCATCCCGTTCGTGAGCACACTGCCGGGCGGCTGACCGAGCCGTGAGTTCTCAGTGAGCGAAGTAGTGATCGGGTGCCTTCCTGATCTGCACGCCCTTCGGTGGCCGACCGCATGACCCGGGGGTCGGCGGTCGGCCGCTGTCGCCGTCTGTCACCACTGGCGACTCCCCGCTGTTCCCCGTTCGACGCCCTCGGATCGGGCACGCAGGGGGCACGGCCGATCAGCCGCTAGCTGCTGCCTTCAGTGTTCCGGGCCTGCTTTCCTGATCGGCGGTAGCGACGCCACTCGGGCGCAAGCTCACCGCACGCGGTTACCCAGGCGGCGAGGACGGCGCAAAAGACGAGGCCCTCGCGCTCTCCCGTCAGCCTGCCCACCAATCAGAGGGCCGCCGTCGTAATGAGCCAGGCCACGAGCAGGGGTCTCGCCTTCGGCCACCAGTGCCCATCCTTCACAGGCGGGACCGTATCAACGGCCCCTCCGTTCGTCCGACGACGGCGGGAGATCGGCTCCGAGACTTTGGGCGGGAGCTGCCACGGGGCGAGTGATCACGGCTTCGTAGGCTTCCGGCGAGTCGGGCAGTCTGTGGACCTGCGGCATGCACGCGCTGAGGCACTTCTATGCCTCGGTCCTCCTGGACGCGGGGGAGAGCATCAAGGCCCTGAGCGAGTACCTGGGGCACCACGACCCGGGCTGCACGCTGCGCACGTACACGCATGTGATGCCGTCGGGCGAGACTCGGACCCGGGCCGCCGTTGATCGCGTCTTGGAGGACGACGGGCCCGCGAATGACGGCCCCGAGACGGCTCAGGATGGCTCCTGGGCCTCTGACCTGCGACTGTTTCAGTAACCGAAGTCCTGCGTCCACCAGGGGCCGCCGGTGCCCAGGTGGACCCCGACGCCCAGCGTCCTGAAGTCGCAGTTCAGTATGTTCGCCCGGTGGCCGGGGCTGTTCATCCAGGCGTCCATCACGTCCTCGGCGGTGGTCTGGCCGCGCGCTATGTTCTCACCGCCCAGATCCGTTATGCCGAGCACGGCGGCCCGGTCCCACGGGTCCTTGCCCTCCGGGTCCGTGTGGTCGAAGAAGTTCCGCGTGGCCATGTCATCGCTGAACGCCTGCGCCAGCTTCGTCAGCTCGTTGCTCGCGGTCACCGGGGTGCAGCCCGCCTTGGCCCGCTCCTGGTTGACGAGGTCGAGCACCGCTGCCGCGGTGGAGGTCGCCGCGGACTTCTGCGGCGGAACATGGGTCTTGGGCTTCTTCTCGTGCTTCTTCGCGGGCGGAGCGGTCGTCGCCGTCTGCGTCGCGGCCGGGGACGGCGACTGTGACTGCGGCGGTTCCTGCGTCGGAGCGGTCGAGGACGCCGGGGCCGAGGGCGTCACGGTCGGCGAGGTGGCGCTCCCGCGCTCGTGGTCGCGGCTCGTGGAGGTCGAGCCGCGGCCGTCGGCCGTCCCGCTCGTGCCGCCCTGCTCATGGGCGTAGCCCGTCGGGCTGGTGCCCGAGGCCTGTACCTCGCCGGCGTCGCCGCTCACCGTGAAGCTCTTGCCGCCGGGCAGCACGCCTGTGGTGACCGCCACGGTGCCCAGCGCGACGGCGGCCGAGACCCCCAGCAGGCCGGTGCGCACCGGGGTGGGCGCCTTCTTCTTGCGGCGTGAGCGGGTCGCCTGCCGTTCGGCCTCCAGCACCTCGGCGAAGCCGTAGAGATTCTCAGGCCCGTAACGCTCCGTAGCGGGTTGGTGATTCTGTGTCACCCGAGTCGCGCGGCCGGTGGCGGCGCGTCCGGCGGCGGAGCGTCGGTGGCGTCCCATCTGCTGGCCTTCCTGGTCTTGCGGTCAGCGCTGTGAATCGAAACTCGCTCGATCGAGTGAGTTTCACGACAGATTCATATGAGGGGGGACGCTACAGCATGACGCGAGTGGAGGAAGTGCCCGGAGGGACATTGGCCGGTTAGCGTGCAGCCATGAACGACGATGCACGACTCGTCGCGTGGGTGCGCGGACGTGTCCAGGGTGTGGGTTTCCGCTGGTTCACCCGGGCCAAGGCGCTGGAGATCGGTGGTCTGCGGGGCTTCGCCGTCAACCTCGACGACGGACGGGTCCAGGTGGTCGCCGAGGGGACGCGGAGGGACTGCGAGGGGCTGCTGGACTGGCTCCGGGGCGACGACACACCCGGGAGGGTGGATGGCGTCACTGAGATTTGGGACACGCCCCGCGGCGGCTACGACGGCTTCGCGATCCGCTGAGTGCGGGGCGAAGGGCCCCCGGGCGGCAGTGGAGGGGTATGCCACCGGCGCCTGCCCGCAGCAGAAAGGCCCAGGTGGTTGCCAAGAAGCGCACTGCGTGGCAGGCTCCGGACCCAAGAATGATCGTCACACCCATCGAGCCCCGTAGGAGTCGCAGCGCCGCCCGTCGAAGGCCGCGCGCCCCCGGGACGCCCGCCATTGCGGGGTGTGATCGTGTTGACCGTCAAACTTTTTGGTGAGACGCTGAAAGCCCCGCGCACCTTAGCTGTTTGGCATGTGAGAACGGCGCAAGAACTGAAGATTGCCAAGCACCGCGGGTGCGAATCCCTCACGACCCACACCGCATCGGTCGGTCACTCAGTGTGGAGGACCATCCATCATGGCAAAGGCGCTTCTCGGTTACGTCGGCGGCTCCGACCCGCGACTCCTCGCCGAGATGCGACGGCTCCAGCAGCGCGTCCAGGAGCTCGAGTCCGAGCTCGTACGGATCCAGGCGGAGAACGACGCGCTGACGGCTGCCGCTTCTCACGACAGGATCATGGAGAGCATCGACGCACACCAGGCGGAGCCTGCGCTCACCTGATCACTGCATCGCTCCACAAGGCACAAGCAGTGGTTGGCTGCCCCTACCAAGGGTTGCCCGTATCAACCGCTCAGTTGTCAGAGTTTGCAAGGGACGCCTCGGCGTCCCTTCTTTCTTGCCCCGTGCACCCTTTCAGCCTCTTTAACGGATGGTGTGCCCTGCACGTTCAACTGTGAAACCGCAGGGGTGTCGGGGTTCATAGTGTGAGATACCGGCGGAAGGTAGAGTCCAGCGGCGTGCACCTCAAGGCCCTGACCCTCCGCGGGTTCAAGTCGTTCGCCTCCGCGACCACGCTCCGCTTCGAGCCGGGCATCACGTGCGTGGTGGGGCCGAACGGCTCGGGCAAGTCCAATGTGGTGGACGCGCTCAGCTGGGTCATGGGCGAGCAGGGCGCCAAGTCGCTGCGCGGCGGCAAGATGGAGGACGTCATCTTCGCCGGCACCACCGGGCGCCCGCCGCTCGGCCGGGCCGAGGTGTCCCTCACCATCGACAACTCCGACGGCGCACTCCCGATCGAGTACTCCGAGGTCACCATCACGCGGATCATGTTCCGCAACGGCGGCAGCGAGTACCAGATCAACGGCGACACCTGCCGCCTCCTCGACATCCAGGAGCTTCTCTCCGACTCCGGCATCGGCCGCGAGATGCATGTGATCGTCGGCCAGGGCCAGCTCGACTCGGTGCTGCACGCCGACCCCATGGGCCGCCGCGCCTTCATCGAGGAGGCCGCCGGCGTCCTCAAGCACCGCAAGCGCAAGGAGAAGGCGCTCAGAAAACTGGACGCCATGCAGGCGAACCTCGCCCGCGTCCAGGACCTGACCGACGAGCTGCGCCGCCAACTCAAGCCGCTGGGACGGCAGGCCGCGGTCGCCCGCCGGGCCGCCGTCATCCAGGCCGACCTGCGGGACGCCCGGCTGCGTCTGCTCGCCGACGATCTCGTACGGCTGCGGCAGGCACTGCAGACCGAGGTCGCGGACGAGGCCGCGCTCAAGGAACGCAAGGACGCCGCCGAGGCCGAACTGAAGAAGGCGCTCCAGCGCGAGGCGCTGCTGGAGGACGAGGTGCGCCGGCTGACGCCCCGTCTGGGGCGCGCCCAACAGACCTGGTACGAGCTCTCCCAACTTGCGGAGCGGGTGCGGGGCACGATCTCGCTGGCCGACGCCCGGGTCAAGAGCGCCACCTCCGCGCCCCCGGAGGAGCGGCGCGGACGCGACCCCGAGGACATGGAGCGGGAGGCCGCCCGCGTCCGCGAGCAGGAGGCCGAGCTGGAGGCCGCGCTGGAGGCGGCCGAGCGGGCGCTGGAGGACACCGTCGCGCACCGGGCCGAGCTGGAACGCGAACTGGCCCTGGAGGAAAGGCGGCTGAAGGACGCGGCGCGCGCCCTCGCCGACCGCCGCGAGAATCTGGCCCGGCTGAACGGGAAGGTGGGCGCGGCCCGTTCCCGGGCGGCCTCCGCACAGGCCGAGATCGATCGGCTCGCCGCGGCACGCGACGAGGCACAGGAGCGCGCGGTCGCCGCACAGGAGGAGTACGAGGCCCTCAAGGCCGAGGTGGACGGTCTGGACGCGGGCGACGCGGACCTGACCGAGCAGCACGAGACGGCGAAGCGGAGCCTGGCCGAGGCGGAGGCCGCTCTGTCGGCCGCACGGGAGGCGGCCAGCGCGGCCGAACGCAAGCGCGCGGCGGTCGCGGCCCGTCATGAGGCGCTCGCCCTGGGGCTGCGCCGCAAGGACGGCACGGGTGTCCTGCTCGGGGCCAAGGACCGCCTCTCCGGCCTCCTGGGCCCGGCGGCCGAGCTGCTGACGGTGACCTCCGGGCACGAGGTGGCGCTGGCGGCGGCCTTCGGTGCCGCCGCGGACGCGATCGCGGTGACGGACCCCTCCTCGGCGGCCGACGCGATCCGCCTGCTGCGCAAGCAGGACGCGGGACGGGCGGCCCTGGTGCTGGCCGGGCCGCCGAAGAAGCCGGCTCCCGAGGGGGCCGCCGATCCGGAGGGACGGGGCGGCCTGTGGCAGTCGCCTCCTGCCGGGCTCCCCTTCGCCGCCGAACTCGTCCGCGGTCCTGACACGCTGATGCCCGCCGTACGGCGGCTGCTGCACGGCATCGTCGTGGTCGGAACCCTGGAGGACGCCGAGGAGCTCGTCGAGGCGCGGCCCGACCTGACGGCCGTCACCGCCGAGGGCGATCTGCTCGGGGCGCACTTCGCGCACGGCGGGTCCGCCGGCGCGCCGAGCCTGCTGGAGGTGCAGGCCTCGGTCGACGAGGCCGCGGCCGAGCTGGAGGAACTCGCCGTCCGCTGCGAGGGGTTGGCCGAGGCACAGCAGCTGGCGGGGGAGCGCCGCAAGGAGCGCGCGGCCCTCGTGGAGGAACTGGGGGAGCGCCGACGGGCGGCCGAGCGGGAGAAGTCCGCGGTCGCCCAGCAGCTGGGACGGCTCGGCGGGCAGGCCCGGGCCGCCGCCGGGGAGGCCGAGCGCTCCACCGCCGCCGCGGCCCGTGCGCAGGAGGCGCTGGAGAAGGCGCTGCTGGAGGCCGAGGAACTCGCCGAGCGGCTCGCCGTCGCCGAGGAGATGCCGGTCGAGGAGGAGCCCGACACCTCCGTACGCGACCGGCTCGCCGCCGACGGGGCGAACGCGCGGCAGACCGAGATGGAGGCCCGGCTCCAGGTCCGTACCCACGAGGAGCGGGTCAAGGGGCTGGCCGGACGGGCCGACGCCCTCGATCGCGGCGCCCGCGCCGAACGCGAGGCACGCGCGCGTGCCGAGCAGCGGCGGGCCCGGCTGCGCCACGAGGCGGCCGTCGCCGAGGCGGTCGCCTCCGGTGCCCGGCAGCTCCTCACCCATGTCGAGGTGTCCCTGGGCCGGGCGGAGGCCGAACGCACCGCCGCCGAGGCCGCCAAGGCCCGCCGAGAGCAGGAGCTGACCGCCGCCCGCTCCGAGGGCCGCGACCTCAAGGCCGAGCTGGACAAGCTCACCGACTCCGTGCACCGCGGTGAGGTGCTCGGCGCCGAGAAGCGGATGCGTATCGAACAACTGGAGACCAAGGCGCTGGAGGAGCTCGGCGTCGAGCCGGCGGGACTGGTCGCCGAGTACGGCCCCGACCAGCCCGTACCGCCCTCGCCGCCCGCCGAGGGCGAGGAGCTGCCCGAGGACCCGGCGCACCCGCGCAACCAGCCGCGTCCGTTCGTGCGCGGCGAGCAGGAGAAGCGGCTCAAGGCGGCCGAGCGGGCCTACCAGCAGCTCGGCAAGGTGAACCCGCTCGCGCTGGAGGAGTTCGCGGCGCTCGAGGAGCGGCACAAGTTCCTCAGTGAGCAGCTGGAGGACCTGAAGAAGACGCGGGCCGACCTGCTGCAGGTGGTGAAGGAGGTCGACGAGCGCGTCGAACAGGTCTTCACGGAGGCGTACCGGGACACGGCCCGGGAGTTCGAGGGTGTCTTCAGCCGGCTGTTCCCCGGCGGTGACGGGCGGCTGGTGCTGACCGACCCGGCAAACATGCTCACCACGGGCGTCGACGTCGAGGCCCGGCCCCCGGGCAAGAAGGTCAAGCGGCTGTCCCTGCTCTCCGGCGGGGAGCGGTCGCTGACCGCCGTCGCGCTGCTCGTGTCCATCTTCAAGGCCCGGCCCAGCCCGTTCTACGTCATGGACGAGGTCGAGGCCGCCCTCGACGACACCAACCTCCAGCGGCTGATCCGCATCATGCAGGAGCTCCAGGAGGCCTCGCAGCTGATCGTGATCACGCACCAGAAGCGGACGATGGAGGTCGCCGACGCGCTGTACGGCGTCTCCATGCAGGGCGACGGTGTGTCGAAGGTCATCTCCCAGCGGCTGCGGTAGATCGATGGGGCCTACACCGGTCCTGACCTGCAGCTCCTCGAAAATTCAACTTCTGAACACAAGCTCCCCACACCTTGCGTCGCATGCGGCCAACATCGGCCTCTTGACTTCGAAACTTGAAGGCATAGTCTCTGCAACGTTGCTTTTACCTTCAGGTGTGAGCGGCGCTTATCCAATGCTCCCCGGGTACTTGGATGGCGACGCCATGCCCTGAAAGGGCTCACCCCCACCCCGGCAGCGTTGCCGGTGGCCCGAGGAGTTATTCGTGACCAGCACAGCGCAGGCACCCAAGTCAGGAGCCGGGACGGCTCAGCCCGAACATCTCGGGCATGTCATCTTCATCGCGGCGGCGGCCGCGATGGGCGGCTTCCTGTTCGGCTACGACAGCTCCGTGATCAACGGCGCCGTCGAGGCCATCCGGGGCCGCTACGACATCGGCTCCGCAGCGCTGGCCCAGGTCATCGCCATCGCCCTGATCGGCTGTGCCATCGGTGCCGCCACCGCGGGCCGGATAGCCGACCGCATCGGCCGTATCCGCTGTATGCAGATCGCCGCGGTCCTCTTCACCGTCAGCGCCGTCGGCTCCGCACTGCCCTTCGCGCTGTGGGACCTCGCCCTGTGGCGCATCATCGGCGGCTTCGCCATCGGTATGGCCTCCGTGATCGGCCCCGCCTACATCGCCGAGGTCGCCCCACCCGCCTACCGCGGCCGGCTCGGCTCCTTCCAGCAGGCGGCGATCGTCGTCGGCATCGCCATCTCGCAGCTGGTCAACTGGGGTCTGCTGAACGCCGCCGGCGGCGACCAGCGCGGCAAGCTGATGGGCCTGGAGGCCTGGCAGGTCATGCTCGGCGTCATGGTCGTCCCGGCCGTCCTCTACGGGCTGCTCTCCTTCGCCATCCCCGAGTCCCCGCGCTTCCTGCTCTCCGTCGGCAAGCGTGACCGCGCCCGGGCGATCCTCGCCGAGGTCGAGGGCGAGCACGCCGGTCTGGACGCCCGTGTCGCCGAGATCGAGCACGCCATGAAGAGCGAGCACAAGTCCTCCTTCAAGGACCTGCTCGGCGGTGGCTTCTTCTTCAAGCCGATCGTCTGGGTCGGCATCGGCCTGTCGGTCTTCCAGCAGTTCGTCGGCATCAACGTCGCGTTCTACTACTCCTCGACGCTGTGGCAGTCGGTCGGTGTGGACCCGTCGGACTCCTTCTTCTACTCGTTCACCACGTCGATCATCAACATCGTCGGCACGGTGATCGCGATGATCTTCGTGGACCGCGTCGGCCGCAGGCCGCTCGCCCTCATCGGCTCGGTCGGTATGGCCGTCGGCCTCGCCCTGGAGGCCTGGGCGTTCTCGTACCACCTGGTCGACGGCAAGCTGCCGAGCACCCAGGGCTGGGTCGCCCTGATCGCCGCCCATGTGTTCGTCCTCTTCTTCGCCCTGTCCTGGGGTGTGGTCGTCTGGGTCATGCTCGGTGAGATGTTCCCGAACAAGCTCCGCGCCGCCGCCCTGGGCGTGGCCGCCGCCGCGCAGTGGATCGCCAACTGGGCGATCACCGCGAGCTTCCCGTCGCTGGCCGACTGGAACCTCTCCGGGACCTATGTGATCTACACGGTCTTCGCCGCGCTCTCCGTCCCGTTCGTCCTGAAGTTCGTGAAGGAGACGAAGGGCAAGTCCCTGGAGGAGATGGGCTGACGCCCACCCCGAACTCGAGGAGAAAGGCCAAGTCCCCGCTGCCTCTCTCCTCGACACCCTTCCGTCGCCCGGCTCGGCCACTGCCCGAGCCGGGCGACGGTGCGTGTGCTCCGGCCCGCTCGCGCTCCCGGGAGACCGCCGCGGTGCCGGACGGTCAGTCGCCGAGCCGCGGCAGCACCCGTTCGCAGAACAGCTGCAGACCGCGCCACCCCTCGTCCAGCGGCATGCCGCCCGCCAGCGGGTGCAGTACATAGCTGTCGAGGCCGAGGCTCAGGCAGGCCTCGGGCGTCAGGATGCGGTAGACCCCCTCCGCGCGCAGCTCGTCCACCGTCGTGGCGGCCGACCGCACCGCCGAGCGGATGCCGCCGGACTGCCAGCCGGCGTAGGTCCGCGCCTCGTGCAGAAAGTGTCCGCCGTATACGGCCCACGCCCGGTCCGGGTCCTCCGCGACGTGCAGCAAGGGGGTCTCGGCGGCGGGCATCATCGTCCAGCCCTCGGTGCCGTACTCGACGAGCCGCTCCTTGTAGTACGCCTCCAGCTCCGGCAGGTGTGCGCTCGGGAAGAAGGGCAGACCCAGGCGCGCGGCCCGGCGGGCCGCCGCCTTCGAGGAGCCGCCGACCAGCAGCAGCGGGTGCGGCTGGGTGTACGGGCGCGGCGTGACGCGCACGGTACGGCCGCGGTGGCGGAACTCCTCGCCGGTCCACGCCTTCAGCAGAGTCTGGAGCAGTTCGTCCTGGAGCCGTCCGCGCCGCGTCCACTCGACGTCGAAGAGGGCGTACTCCTCGGGCCGGTACCCGATGCCCGCGACGGTGACCAGCCGGCCGCCGCTCAGCAGATCGAGGACGGCGATGTCCTCGGCCAGCCGCAGCGGGTCGTACAGCGGGCCGATGACCGCCGACACCGTGACCATGAGCCGGCGGGTCGCGCCGAGCACCGCGCCGGCGAAGGTGAACGGCGACGGCAGCCAGTTGTCCGCCACCCCGTGGTGCTCCTCGGTCTGCACGGTGGTGATCCCGCGGTCGTCGGCGTACGTGGCCATCTCCAGCGCCGCGCGGTAGCGCGCCCCCAGCGAGGCGGGGGTCGCGCCGGGTTCGACGAGGTTGAGACGTACGACCGAGACGGGCATGGGAGGGGCCCCCTTCACCTTCGCCGGCGGGTATGCCACGAGGACCGTAGCTGACGGGCCGTCAGAGAACCAGGCCTCCACACCCGGAGCCGCCGCCGAACGGCCCGCAGGCCGGTCGCGCATACTGGACCCGTTATGGAATTCGTCATCCTTGCCGTAGTCATCGCCGTGGTCGTGCTCGGCGTGCTCGGGCTCGTCGTCGGCAGCCGCAGGAAGAAGCCGCTGCCCCCGGCGCCCCCCACGACACCCGACATCACCGCCCCTCCGGCCGAGCCGCACGTAGGCGACGAGGCCGAGACACCGCGCGACGAGGAGCGCCGGACGATCGAGGAGGTGGACCTCCCGGCGGCCTCCGCTCCCGTCACCGTGGAGGAGCCGCCGACCGTCGAGGCGCCCCCCATCGAGATCCCGGAGCCCACCGCCGGCCGTCTCGTCCGTCTGCGCGCCCGCCTGTCCCGCTCGCAGAACGCACTGGGCAAGGGGCTGCTCACGCTCCTGTCCCGCGAGCATCTCGACGACGAGACCTGGGAGGAGATCGAGGACACGCTGCTCACCGCCGACGTCGGCGTGCAGCCCACTCAGGAGCTGGTCGAGCGGCTGCGCGAGCGGGTCCGGGTGCTCGGCACCCGCACGCCCGCGGAGCTGCGCGGGCTGCTGCGCGAGGAGCTGCTCCAGCTCATCGGCACCGACATGGACCGCGTCGTCCGCACCGAGCCCGAGACCAGCAAGCCCGGCATCGTGATGGTCGTGGGTGTCAACGGCACCGGCAAGACCACCACCACCGGCAAGCTCGCCCGCGTCCTCGTGGCCGACGGCCGCACCGTCGTCCTCGGTGCCGCCGACACCTTCCGCGCCGCCGCGGCCGACCAGCTGCAGACGTGGGGCGAGCGGGTCGGCGCCCACATCGTGCGCGGCCCGGAGGCCGGGGACCCCGCCTCGGTCGCCTTCGACGCGGTCAAGGAGGCCAAGGAGATCGGCGCCGACGTCGTCCTCATCGACACGGCCGGACGCCTGCACACCAAGACCGGCCTCATGGACGAGCTGGGCAAGGTCAAGCGCGTGGTCGAGAAGCACGCCCCGCTGGACGAGGTGCTCCTGGTCCTCGACGCGACCACCGGACAGAACGGTCTCGTCCAGGCGCGCGTCTTCGCCGAGGTCGTGGACATCACCGGCATCGTGCTCACCAAGCTGGACGGCACGGCCAAGGGCGGCATCGTGGTCGCGGTCCAGCGCGAGCTGGACGTCCCGGTGAAGCTGATCGGTCTCGGCGAGGGCCCCGACGACCTGGCGCCGTTCGAGCCGGAGGCGTTCGTTGACGCCCTCATCGGAGACTGACCACTTAGCGGAGTACGACGCTCATCCCCCGGTCCCTCCCCACACGAAGACAGCGCCCGCCCCCCACGATGCACCGGAGGGCGGGCGCTGTCTTCGTGTGGGGAGCTGTCCTTTCCGGGTGGGCACACGAGAAGGGCCCCGTCCGCGTGGGCACGCGACAAGGGCCCCCGCCGCACGGCGGTGGCCCTTGGTCCTTGGTCCTTCGCGAGGACCGTCGTCTAAGGAGTGCCGGACGCCGCCCAGGCCCGGGAGCGGTGGGCCACATGGGCCAGCGTGCCGATCAGCAGTCGCGCGGCGGGCGGTCTCGTCGCCGAGTCCAGCGACGGGGTGCGCAGCCAGCGGACCGGGCCGCGACCGCCACGGTCCGAGGGCGGGGCCGTGATGTGCGCCCCAGGACCCAGGGCGTGCAGATCGAGGTCCGCGTCGTCCCAGGCCATCCGGTACAGCAGCGAGGGGAGCTCGGCCGCCGAACCGGGGGCCACGAAGAACTGGGCCCGGCCGTCCGGCGTCGCCGTGACCGGGCCGACCGGGATGCCCATGCGCTCCAGCCGGACCAGGGCGCGGTGCCCCGCCGCCTCGGCGACCTCGATCACGTCGAAGGCGCGGCCCACCGGCAGCAGCACCGCCGCGCCGGGCACCTCGGCCCAGGTCTCGGACGCCTCGTCGAGCGTCGCGCCGGCCCGCACCATGGGGGCGAAGCTCAGCGGATGCGCGCCGGGGGCGGCGCAACCGGTGTCACCGCACGAGCAGGCCCCCGCGGCCGCCCGTGCGCCCGGTACCACGTCCCAGCGCCACAGTCCCGCGTACTCGGCCACGGCGAGGCACTCCGAAGAGCGGCCCCGGCGTCGGGCGCCGGGGCGGATCTCGCGGATGCTCCGCGTGCCGCCGATCGTGAAGCCCATGCCCCCTCCAACGGGTTCGGCGCACCGATGGTTACGCCCCGGAATCAGATCGTGACTCTGCGTCCTGTGTCTCCCGCGTTCTCGCCGGGGCGTACCCGGTGGCGCACGGGGTGGTGAGTCGAGTGGCGTGCGCCGGTGAATACCTCGCTCCATCCACTTCCGGCTGTCATGTGTCAAGTGAATCGCGCCCGGGCGAGGGCGAGTTCATTCAAAGGGGTGGCGAATGGTGGCGCTTATGGATTCGCCATGGCTGGGCGGGTGATCGTAGGACTACTTTGAGTGCACGGTTCCTGGGGACGCATGCACTCGTGGGTATGCCGGAGGCAAGCCAGGTTCCCGGCCGGCGGTCGAGAACCGCCGGACGCGGGGCCGCGTCACCGGCATTCTGGTAAGGCTTGGCGCACACAGCGCACAGGTGGATTCAGGGATGGGGGCTCCAGTGGGCGGCAACGGCGGAAGCGGGACGAACGCTGAGAAGCGCCCCAATGAGCTGCTCGGCTCATGGTTCGTGCGCAGTGGCTGGTCGAAGGGCGAGCTGGCGCGTCAAGTGAACCGCAGGGCCCGCCAGTTGGGGGCCAACCACATCTCCACGGACACCTCCCGGGTGCGCCGCTGGCTGGACGGGGAGAACCCGCGCGAGCCGATCCCGCGCATCCTCTCGGAGCTGTTCTCCGAGCGCTTCGGCTGTGTGGTCTCCATCGAGGACCTGGGACTGCGCACCACCCATCAGTCACCCTCCGTGGCCGGAATCGACCTGCCCTGGACGGGCCCGCAGACGGTGGCGTTGATCAGCGAGTACTCGCGCAGCGACCTGATGCTGGCGCGGCGCGGCTTCCTCGGTGCCTCGCTGGCCCTGTCCGCGGGCCCGTCCCTCATCGAACCCATGCAGCGCTGGCTCGTGCCGAGCCCCACCGCCCCGCGCGAGGAGCCCGAGCCCGCCGCGTCCGGGCGCCGCGGCAGGCTGTCCCGGCCCGAGCTGGACCTCCTCGAGGCCACCACTGTGATGTTCCGCAAGTGGGACGCCCAGTGCGGCGGCGGACTGCGCCGCAAGGCCGTCGTGGGACAGCTGCACGAGGTGACCGACCTCCTCCAGGAACCCCAGTCCGAGGCCACCGCCCGGCGTCTGTTCAAGGTCGCCGCCGAGCTGGCCGAGCTGGCGGGCTGGATGAGCTACGACGTGGGACTGCAGCCCACCGCGCAGAAGTACTTCGTCCTCGCGCTGCACGCGGCCAAGGAGGCCGGCGACAAACCGCTCGGCTCCTACATCCTCTCCAGCATGAGCCGCCAGATGATCCATCTGGGCCGGCCCGACGACGCCCTGGAACTCATCCACCTCGCCCAGTACGGCAGCCGGGACTGCGCGAGCCCGCGCACCCAGGCGATGCTGTATGCGATGGAGGCCCGGGCCTACGCCAACATGGGCCAGCCCGGCAAGTGCCAGCGTGCCGTCCGGATGGCCGAGGCCACCTTCTCCGACGCCGACGACTTCGACGAGCCCGAGCCCGACTGGATCCGCTTCTTCTCCGAGGCCGAGCTGCACGCCGAGAACTCCCACTCCTACCGCGACCTCGCCTATGTCGCGGGCCGCAGCCCCAGCTACGCCTCCCTCGCCCAGCCGCTGATGCAGAAGGCCGTCGACGGCTTCGCCGAGGACGGTGAGCACCAGCGGTCGTACGCACTCAATCTGATCGGCATGGCCACCGTGCACCTCCTCCAGCGCGAGCCGGAACAGAGCGCGGTGCTCGCGCGGCAGGCCATGGACATCGCCCGAAAAGTGCGGTCCGAACGGGTCAACACTCGTATTCGAAAGACCGTCGACACGGCCGTGCGCGACTTCGGCGACCTTGCCGACGTCGTCGAACTGACCGATCACCTCGCCACCCATCTGCCCGAGACCGCCGAGGCGGGCTGACCTCCGGCCCACCGGCCCACCAGGGCACCCACGACCCCGGCCGCGGCCGCCATCCCGAACTGCCCGACTCGGCTCCCCCATGCCAGGTCATCGGATGGCTGTCGCGGCCGGACGCATGGTCCTCGCCGCCCGGAAGGGCGTGACACCCGCGTACCCCGTCGACCACCACGGGCCTGCGCGGAAGACGGCCGCGATGTCATCGCCGCGATGCCGTTCACCGAAGGTTGCGCCACGATAACGATCAACCGCGCCGGCCTCCGGCGGTTCATCAACGCGTAACACGCTCGGCACCTTCGTCACTGCGGCGAAACATCGAGGGGCAACGACCGAAACCGCGCTGCGTCAACCTCATGGCGCATAACCGGCCCACCCCTCATGACCGGACCGCTCTCAGGCTTCGCCCGCACGGGGCCGTACCAACCGACGAGGAGACGCCGATGGCACCAGCCATCATGCTTGCGGCAGACGCACCCAAGCTGTCGTCCGCCAATACCGGCTTCATGCTGATCTGTTCCGCCCTGGTGATGCTCATGACCCCGGGCCTGGCCTTCTTCTACGGAGGCATGGTCCGCGTCAAGAGCACCCTGAACATGTTGATGATGAGCTTCATCAGCCTCGGCATCGTCACCATCCTGTGGGTGCTCTACGGCTTCTCCATGGCCTTCGGCGACGACAAGGGCTCCATCGTCGGCTGGACCTCCGACTACGTCGGCTTCAGCGGTATCGGCAAGATGGACCTCTGGCCCGGCTACACCATCCCGGTCTTCGTCTTCGCCGTCTTCCAGCTGATGTTCGCGATCATCACGCCCGCCCTGATAAGCGGCGCGCTCGCGGACCGGGTGAAGTTCAGCGCCTGGGCCCTGTTCCTCGTGCTGTGGGTGACGATCGTGTACTTCCCGGTCGCCCACTGGGTCTGGGGCACCGGCGGCTGGGCCTACGAGCTGGGGGTCATCGACTTCGCCGGCGGTACGGCGGTCCACATCAACGCCGGTGCGGCGGCACTCGGAGTGATCCTCGTCATCGGCAGGCGCGTCGGCTTCAAGAAGGACCCGATGCGTCCGCACAGCCTCCCCCTGGTCATGCTCGGCGCGGGCCTGCTGTGGTTCGGCTGGTTCGGCTTCAACGCCGGTTCCTGGCTCGGCAACGACGACGGCGTCGGCCCGCTGATGTTCGTCAACACCCAGGTCGCCACCGGCGCGGCCATGCTCGCCTGGCTCGCCTACGAGAAGATCCGCCACGGCGCGTTCACCACGCTGGGCGCAGCCTCCGGTGCCGTCGCCGGCCTCGTCGCGATCACCCCGTCCGGCGGCGCGGTCTCCCCGCTCGGCGCGATCGCCGTCGGCGCCATCGCCGGTGTCCTGTGTGCCATGGCCGTCGGCCTGAAGTACAAGTTCAACTACGACGACTCCCTCGACGTCGTCGGCGTCCACATGGTCGGCGGCATAGCCGGCTCCCTGCTCATCGGCCTCTTCGCCAGCGGCAGGGGCCAGTCCGACGTCAAGGGCCTCTTCTACGGCGGCGGCCTCGACCAGTTCTGGAAGCAGTGCGCCGGAGTCTTCGCCGTCCTCGCCTACTCCCTGATCGCCTCCGCGATCCTCGCCTTCCTCCTCGACAAGAGCATCGGCATGAGGGTCACGGACGACGAGGAGATCTCCGGCATCGACCAGGCCGAGCACGCCGAGACCGCATACGACTTCAGCGGCGCGGGCGGCGGCGTCATCGGCTCCGCCACGGCCCTGGCCGCCCCGCAGAGCAAGAAGGTGGACGCATGAAGCTCATCACCGCCGTCGTGAAGCCTCACCGCCTCGACGAGATCAAGGAGGCCCTCCAGGCCTTCGGGGTGCACGGACTGACGGTCACCGAGGCGAGCGGCTACGGTCGGCAGCGAGGACACACCGAGGTCTACCGCGGTGCCGAGTACACGGTCGACCTCGTCCCCAAGATCCGTATCGAGGTGCTGGCCGAGGACGACGACGCCGAGCAACTGATCGATGTCATCGTCAAGGCGGCCCGCACCGGCAAGATCGGAGACGGCAAGGTCTGGTCCGTCCCGGTCGAGACGGCCGTACGGGTCCGGACCGGCGAGCGCGGACCCGACGCGCTGTAAGGCAGCTACGGAACAAGGAGTCGCCGGGTGACGGGTACGGACGTACACACGGAAGCAGAGAGCGTGGGACCCAGCGGCTACGCGGCGGCCCGGCTGCGCCTCCTCACCGAGGAGGCGCGGTCCGGGCCGCCGCGCCGTACCGCCCTGGCCGAACTGACGGACGGGTGGCTCGCCGACCTGTTCACCGCCGGTGCCGAGGGACTGCGGGGAGTGTCCCTGGTCGCCGTCGGCGGTTACGGCCGCGGTGAGCTGTCCCCCCGCAGCGACCTCGATCTGCTCCTGCTGCACGACGGCGGCGACGGCACGGCGGTCGCCGCCCTGGCCGACCGCATCTGGTATCCCGTCTGGGACCTCGGCCTCGCCCTCGACCACTCCGTCCGCACCCCCGCGGAGGCCCGTAGGACCGCGGGCGACGACCTGAAGGTGCAGCTCGGCCTGCTAGACGCCCGGCACCTCGCGGGCGACGCCGCCCTGACGGCGGGCCTGCGGACGGCCGTCCTCGCCGACTGGCGCAACCAGGCGCCCAAACGGCTCCCCGAACTCCAGGAACTGTGCGCCGAGCGGGCCACCCGCCAGGGCGAACTGCAGTACCTGCTGGAACCGGACCTCAAGGAGGCACGCGGCGGCCTGCGCGACGCCACGGCCCTGCGCGCGGTGGCCGCCTCCTGGCTCGCCGACGCCCCGCGCGAGGGGCTCGCCGACGCCCGGCGCGGACTCCTGGACGTACGGGACGCGCTGCATCTGGCCACCGGACGCGCCACCGACCGGCTCGCCCTCCAGGAACAGGACCAGGTCGCCGCCGAGCTGGACCTGCTGGACGCCGACACCCTGCTGCGCCAGGTGTACGAGGCGGCGCGCGTGATCTCGTACGCCAGCGATGTGACCTGGCGCGAAGTGGGGCGCGTCCTGCGCTCGCGCGGCGCCCGGCCCCGGCTGCGCGCCATGCTGGGCGGCGGCAAGCCGGTCGCCGAGCGGTCCCCGCTGGCCGAGGGCGTGGTGGAACAGGACGGAGAGGTGGTGCTCGCCCGGACCGCGCGCCCCGAGCGCGACCCCGTGCTCCCGTTGCGCGCGGCCGCGGCCGCCGCGCAGGCCGGCCTCCCGCTCTCCCTGCACGCCGTACGCCGCATGGCCGCCATCGTGCGCCCGCTGCCCACGCCCTGGCCCGCCGAGGCCCGCGAACAGCTGGTGACCCTGCTGGGCTCCGGCCGCCCGACCGTCGAGGTCTGGGAGGCACTGGAGGCCGAGGGACTCATCACCCGGCTGCTGCCCGACTGGGAGCGCGTGCGCTGCCGCCCGCAGCGCAACGCCGTGCACCTGTGGACCGTCGACCGGCATCTGATCGAGACGGCCGTGCGCGCCTCCGAACTGACCCGCCGGGTCGGCCGGCCCGACCTCCTCCTGGTCGCCGCGCTGCTGCACGACATCGGCAAGGGCTGGCCCGGCGACCACTCCGTCGCGGGCGAGATCATCGCCCGGGACGTGGCCGGCCGTATCGGCTTCGACCGCGACGACATCGCCGTGCTCGCCACCCTGGTACGCCACCATCTGCTGCTGGTGGAGACGGCGACCCGGCGCGACCTGGAGGATCCGGCCACCGTGCGCTCGGTCGCCGAGGCCGTCGGCTCACAGGGCACCCTGGAACTGCTGCACGCGCTCACCGAGGCGGACGCGCTCGCCACCGGACCCGCCGCCTGGTCGACCTGGCGGGGCGCACTGGTCACCGACCTGGTCAAACGCGTCTCGGCACTGCTCGCCGGAGACGAGCCCGACGCCCCGGAGGCCGCCGCGCCCACCGCCGAACAGGAACGGCTCGCCATCGAGGCGCACCGCACGGGCGGCCCCGTGCTCGCGCTGCGCGCGCAGACCTCACCGCCCGCCGAGGACGCGGGCGGTGAGCCGGAACCCCTCGGTGTGGAGTTGCTCGTCGCCGTACCCGACCAGCCCGGAGTGCTGCCCGCGGTGGCGGGTGTCCTGGCCGTGCACCGTCTCACCGTCCGCACGGCGGAGCTACGCGCCCTCAGGCTGCCCGACGGCGTCCACGACGGCTCGGTCCTGCTGCTCGACTGGCGGGTGGCGGCACAGTACGGCTCCCTGCCGCAGGCCGCACGGCTGCGCGCCGACCTCGTACGGGCCCTGGACGGCTCCCTGGACGTCGCGGCGCGCCTCGCCGAGCGGGACGCGGCCTACCCGCGCCGCCGGGGCGTGGTGCCGCCCCCGGCGCGCGTGAGCGTCGCCCCGGCCGCCTCCCGGCACGCCACGGTGATCGAGGTACGGGCCCAGGACGTGCCGGGGCTGCTGTTCCGGATCGGGCAGGCGCTGGAGAAGGCGGGGGTGCGGGTGCGCAGTGCGCATGTGTCGACGCTGGGCTCCAACGCCGTGGACGCCTTCTATGTGACCGGTGGGGCGGGCGACTCGCTGCCGGGCGAGGAGGCGGCCTCGGTGGCGCGGATGCTGGAGGAGACGCTGCGGGCGTGACCGAGGGCCCTGGGGCAGGTCCGTGGACGTGACCAAGGACATGCCCCAGGACAAGCCCATGGACATGGGCGAGCGCATGCCCTGGGACAAGCCCGAAGGTGTGGCCGAGGGGTGACCGGGACCCTCGGCGTGAAATGTGTCCCCGACCGCTGTGTCCGGCGGGCGGGGACGCATTGCCCGCGCGGCCGGATACCCTGGAGGGCAGTCCCGAACGCCCCCGACCCCGAGGACCGACGCCACCGTGTTCGATACCCTCTCCGACCGCCTTAGCGCGACTTTCAAGAGCCTCCGCGGAAAAGGCAGGCTGAGCGAGGCGGATATCGACGCCACCGCGCGCGAGATCCGTATCGCGCTCCTCGAAGCCGACGTGGCTCTGCCGGTGGTCCGGACCTTCATCAAGAACGTCAAGGAGCGCGCCCTCGGCGCCGAGGTCTCCAGGGCCCTGAACCCGGCCCAGCAGGTCCTCAAGATCGTCAACGATGAGCTGGTCACGATCCTCGGTGGTGAGACCCGCCGCCTCCGCTTCGCCAAGCAGCCCCCTACCGTGATCATGCTCGCGGGTCTGCAGGGTGCCGGTAAGACCACCCTCGCGGGCAAGCTCGCCCGGTGGCTCAAGGAGCAGGGCCACTCGCCGCTCCTGGTCGCCGCCGACCTCCAGCGCCCCAACGCGGTGAACCAGCTCAGCGTCGTCGCCGAGCGCGCGGGCGTCGCCGTCTACGCGCCCGAGCCGGGCAACGGCGTCGGCGACCCGGTGAAGGTCGCCAAGGACTCCATCGACTACGCGAAGTCCAAGGTCCACGACATCGTGATCGTGGACACCGCCGGCCGCCTCGGCATCGACCAGGAGATGATGCAGCAGGCGGCGGACATCCGCGACGTCGTACAGCCCGACGAGATCCTGTTCGTCGTCGACGCGATGATCGGTCAGGACGCCGTCAACACCGCGGAGGCGTTCCGCGACGGCGTCGGCTTCGACGGTGTGGTCCTCTCCAAGCTCGACGGTGACGCCCGTGGTGGTGCGGCCCTGTCGATCCGGCAGATCACCGGCAAGCCGATCATGTTCGCGTCGAACGGCGAGAAGCTCGACGACTTCGACGCCTTCCATCCGGACCGGATGGCCTCCCGCATTCTCGACATGGGTGACCTGCTCACCCTGATCGAGCAGGCGGAGAAGACGTTCAGCCAGGAAGAGGCCGAGAAGATGGCCTCCAAGCTGGCGTCCAAGAAGGGCCAGGACTTCACCCTGGACGACTTCCTGTCCCAGATGGAACAGGTCAGGAAGATGGGGTCGATCTCCAAGCTGCTCGGCATGCTCCCGGGCATGGGTCAGATCAAGGACCAGATCAACAACCTCGACGAGCGGGACGTGGACCGCACGGCCGCGATCATCAAGTCGATGACCCCGGGCGAGCGCCAGGACCCGACGATCATCAACGGCTCGCGCCGCGCCCGTATCGCCAAGGGTTCCGGCGTCGAGGTCAGCGCGGTCAAGAACCTGGTCGAGCGGTTCTTCGAGGCCCGCAAGATGATGTCCCGCATGGCCCAGGGCGGCGGCATGCCCGGGATGCCGGGCATCCCGGGGATGGGCGGCGGCCCCGGCCGCACGAAGAAGCAGCCGAAGAAGGCCAAGGGCAAGCAGCGCTCCGGCAACCCGATGAAGCGCAAGCAGCAGGAGCTGGAGGAGGCCGCGCGGCGCGCCGCGGCGGCCCAGGGCCAGGGCGCCCTCGGCCTGCCGCAGCAGGCCGATCAGGACTTCGAGCTGCCGGACGAGTTCAAGAAGTTCATGGGCTGACCTGGGCTGACCGGCCCGCACGGTTCCCCGGCCCGCACTGCTGTTCGTGGGCCACGACGCTGAGGGCGCCCCTCCCCGGGGGCGCCCTCAGCGCATGCCGGGGTCCCCCGGGTGCCGTACCGTCCGATGTATGAGCAACGCCGCGCCACCACGCAAGACCCCGGAGAAACCGTGGCGCACCGAGGGCACGCCGGAGGAGCCGGCCAAGTGGCCCGGGGGCAGGAGGCCGCGCGGCGGCTGGTGGGGACTGGTCGTCGCCGCGGTGATCGTCTTCCTCATCGCCTACGGCGCGGTGTCCTACTACAACCGGGGCAACGAGCCGACGATCTCGTACACGGAGTTCAGCCGGCAGATCGACGTCGGCAACGTCAAGACGATCTACTCCAAGGGCGATGCCATCCAGGGGCAGCTCAAGCACGCCCAGGCCAAGCCCCACGGCGGCGGCAAGTACACCAAGTTCAAGACCCAGCGCCCCGCCTTCGCGGACGACAAGCTCTGGCAGAACCTGAACAAGCACCAGGTGACGGTGACCGCCCAGCCGGTGGTCCAGGAGCGCAGCTTCCTGTCGAATCTGCTGCTCTCACTCGCGCCCCTGGTGATCCTGGTGGTCGTGTGGGTCTTCTTCGCCCGGCGCATCGGGGGCCTGACCGGCCCGGGCGGCATGCTCGGCCGCAAGACCCCGCCCAGACCGGTGGAGCTGCGGCCCGGCATCCGGCGCACCACCTTCGCCGACGTGGCCGGCATCGACGAGGTCAAGGGCGAGCTGGACGACGTCGTCGACTTCCTGGAGCACCCCGACGCCTATCGCAGGATGGGCGCGAAGGCGCCGCGCGGCGTGCTGCTCACCGGCCCGCCGGGCACCGGCAAGACGCTGCTGGCGCGGGCGGTGGCGGGCGAGGCGGATGTGCCGTTCTTCTCCGCCTCCGCCTCCGAGTTCATCGAGATGATCGTCGGCGTCGGCGCCTCCCGGGTGCGCGAGCTGTTCGCCGAGGCCCGCAAGGTGGCCCCGTCGATCATCTTCATCGACGAGATCGACACGATCGGGCGGGCACGCGGCGCGGGCGCCTCGGTGAGCGGTCATGACGAGCGTGAGCAGACCCTCAACCAGATTCTCACGGAGATGGACGGCTTCACCGGCTCCGAGGGCGTGATCGTCATCGCGGCGACCAACCGGGCCGACATCCTGGATCCCGCGCTGACCCGGCCCGGCCGCTTCGACCGTGTGGTCCATGTCTCCCCGCCGGACCGCGCCGGACGCGAGGCGATCCTCAGGATCCACACCCGGGACATCCCGCTCGCCCCGGATGTGGACCTGGCCCAGGTGGCCCGTACGACCCCTGGCATGACCGGTGCCGAGCTGGCCAACCTCGCCAACGAGGCGGCCCTGCTGGCGGTCAAGCGGAAGCAGCAGCAGGTGACGCAGACCGACTTCTCCCAGGCGCTGGAGAAGGTGCAGCTGGGCGCCGAACGGTCACTGGTGATGCCGGAGGAGGAGCGCCGCAGAACCGCGTACCACGAGAGCGGGCACGCCCTGCTCGGGATGCTCCAGCCGGGCGCCGACCCGGTTCGCAAGATCACGATCGTGCCGCGCGGCCGGGCACTCGGGGTGACGCTGTCGACCCCCGAGTCCGACAAGTACGCGTACACCGAGGAGTACCTGCGCGGCCGCATCATCGGCGCTCTCGGGGGCATGGCGGCGGAGCGGGTCGTCTACGAGGTGATCACGACGGGCTCCGAGAGCGACCTCGAACAGGTCACCAACATCGCCCGTGGCATGGTCGCCCGCTGGGGCATGAGTGAGCGGGTGGGCCGTCTGTCGGCGCTGCCGAGCGACGCGCAGCAGGCGTACGGCCTGGCGGCCGCCCCGCAGACGCTGGACGTGATCGAGATCGAGATGCGGCGCATCGTGGACGAGTGCTACGAGGAGGCGTGCCGCAAACTCCAGGACCACCGGACCCAGCTGGACGCGCTGGCCGAGGCTCTGCTGATCAACGAGACGCTGGAGGAGGCGGAGGCGTACCGGAT
Organism: Streptomyces sp. NPDC001222; assembly: GCF_042896945.1. Classification (NCBI taxonomy): domain Bacteria; kingdom Bacillati; phylum Actinomycetota; class Actinomycetes; order Kitasatosporales; family Streptomycetaceae; genus Streptomyces; species Streptomyces sp. NPDC001222. Next base: position 15,100 of record NZ_JBIAXT010000010.1, on the reverse strand, counting down.
CGCCGGGGTGCTGCGGGTGCGCAAGGACGACTGAGCGATCCCGGGCCTCGGGCCTCCGAGCACATCCGCCGCGCTCCCGGGCCCCGGCCTCCGAGCACGTCCGGCCGGTCGCGGCGCTAGGGGACGCGTGCGATCAGATAGCGGAACACATTGGGCATCCACACCGTTCCGTCCGCCCGCCGGTACGGGTGGAGCGCCTCCGCCAGCTCCTTGCCGACCTGCTCCGGGTCCGTCGCCTCGACCGCCGCGTCGAAGAAGCCCGTCGACAGCATCCCCCGTACGGCGCTGTCCACGTCCGCGTACCCGAACGGACAGGCGACCCGCCCGGATCCGTCCGGCCGCAGGCCCGCACGGCGGGCGGTCTCCTCCAGGTCGTCGCGCCCGGCGGGGCACGGACGGGCCGCCTCCGCCCCGGCATCGGCGAGTTTGACCGCGACGCGCAGCACCGACGCGCTGCTGCACCGCTCCGGCGGACCCCAGCCGGCGAGCACCACGGGCGCCCCCCGCCGGGCGAGCGGTGTCGCCGCCGCGAGCTGCTCCTCGAGGCTCTCCGTGTCGCCGCAGGCCGTGTGCCCGGCCGGCCCGAACGCGGTCAGCAGGGTGTACGCCGGAGCTCCGGGCACGGGGGCCGCGTCCCGCGGGGAGCCGCCGACGATCCGGACTGCTCCACACGCGCATGGACCCCGGCCCGGAGTGCGCAGCCGTTCACGCGCGAGCGCCAGTCGCTCGTCCGCACCGGAGTCGACCCCGGTCACCTCGGCGCCCCGGGAGGCGGCCAGCAGCAGAGCGAGGCCGCTGCCGCACCCGAGCGCGATCAGCCGTGTTCCGCAGCCCACTTCGAGCCGGTCGTAGACGGCCTCGTAGAGCGGGACGAGCATGCGCTCCTGTATCTCGGCCCAGTCACGCGCGCGTGCACGCCGGTCCACGCGGGGAGCCGCCCCCGCATGGAGGAGGTGCTGCCCCGCGAGCGTAGGTGTCATCGAAAGCGCCCCAATCGCCGTCGGTTGTCACTCGGTTCGGTTCCTCGGCCCCCGTGACGTTGCGCACTTCCCCCGTTCCCCTCCGTATGCCAGGTAACTCCGCGCCCGTCGTGGCGTCCAGGGGGTGTGGCGCACTCCTTGTGAGCCGTCCGTGCGCCCCCGGGCACCCCCGTAACAAATGGTTCCCGAGGCCGCAGGGTGTCCCCCTACCATCGCGCCATGGCGAAAACACCCGTTCTCACACCCCGGGCGGACGACTTCCCGCGCTGGTACCAGGACCTGATCGGCAAGGCCGAACTGGCCGACAACGGGCCGGTGCGCGGCACCATGGTCATCCGACCGTACGGGTACGGACTGTGGGAGCGGATGCAGGCGGAGATGGACGCCCGGATCAAGGAGACGGGCACCCAGAACGCGTACTTCCCGCTGCTGATCCCGGAGTCGTACCTCACCCGGGAGGCCGACCACGTCGAGGGCTTCGCGCCGGAACTCGCCGTGGTCACGCACGGCGGCGGCCACCGGCTGGAGGAGCCGGCGGTCGTCCGTCCCACCTCCGAGACCATCGTCAACGACTACTTCTCCAAATGGATCCAGAGCTACCGCGATCTGCCGCTGCTCATCAACCAGTGGGCGAACGTGGTGCGTTGGGAGCTGCGGCCGCGGCTGTTCCTGCGCACCTCCGAGTTCCTGTGGCAGGAGGGGCACACCGCGCACGCCACGTACGAGGAGGCGCGCGACTTCGCCGGCCATGTCCACCGGCGGGTCTACGAGGACTTTCTGCGCACCGTCCTCGCGATGGACGTCGTCCCCGGCCGCAAGACGGCCAAGGAGCGCTTCGCGGGCGCCGTCAACACCCTCACCCTCGAAGGGATGATGGGTGACGGCAAGGCTCTGCAGATGGCCACCAGCCATGAACTCGGCCAGAACTTCGCCCGGGCCTTCCACACGCGGTATCTGTCGCGGGAGGGCCGGCAGGAACTGGTGTGGCAGACCTCCTGGGGCTCGACGACCCGCATGATCGGCGCCCTGGTGATGGCGCACGGCGACGACGACGGACTGCGTGTCCCGCCGCGTCTCGCACACATCCAGGTCGTCGTGCTCGCGATCAAGGACGACGACTCGGTTCTGGCCACGGCCCGCGAGGTCGGCGACCGGCTCAGGGCGGCCGGTCTGCGCGTCCGGGTGGACGACCACACCGACGTCCCCTTCGGCCGCCGGGCCGTCGACTGGGAGCTCAAGGGCGTGCCGGTGCGGGTCGAGATCGGCCCCCGTGACCTGGAGAACGGCACCGCGATGCTGGTCCGCCGCATCCCCGGGGGCAAGGAGCCGGTGGCGCTCGACCAGCTCGCGAGCGTCCTCCCCGGGATCCTCGACGCGGACCAGGCCCTGCTGCTGGCGCAGTCCCGTGAGCGCCGCGAGTCCCGGACGGCGGAGGTGTCGACCGTCGGCGAGGCCGTCGAGGCGGCGAGCGCCGGAGGCTGGGCGCGCATCCCGTGGGCGGTGCTCGGCGAGGAGGGCGAGTCGAAGCTCGCCGAACACGCGGTGACCGTACGGTGTCTGGTCGCCGAGGACGGGTCGGTGCCCGAGGCCGATGACGCACCCGGTAACGTCGCGGTCGTCGCGCGCGCTTATTGAGATGGCGGGGAGAGCGACCGAAACGCCTCTTGCGCATCTGCAGGGCCCAGGTGTCCCGGCGCGCGGAGTTCTTCTACGCGCCGGGTCGTACGCGTTACTACGCACCGGCTTGGTATGAGCTGTGAGGCTTCTGGGCAGATCAGCGCACCCGCCCTCGTCAGGACGCATCAGTCGCAACTGACGGGTACGTGCAAATTATTTGGGATGCCCCGGAATAGGAACACGGGAGCCCTCAGGCTCGTTCTCATTACGTGAGCACGACACCACCTGTTCTCGCCGCAGAGCTGGCAGAGGCGTGGGCCGACATTCAACGGCACCACCCTGAACTGCCGGATCTCGCCGCGCCGGAGTCCCTGATCGGAGAGTCGTCGTCCGCCTGCGGACACGAACTCTCATTCGAGCGACTGCTTCATGAAGCAGTCCACGGCATCGCAGCCGCCCGTGGAGTACGCGACACCTCCCGGGCCGGCCGCTACCACAACCGCAGATTCCTCGCGATCGCCGAGGAGCTGGGCCTGGACCACCCCGAGGAGCCGCACCCGAGCAGCGGCTTCTCACTGGTGACGCTCAGCCCCGAGGCGAAGCGCCGCTACCGCCCGACCATGGAGCGGCTCCAGCGCGCACTGAAGGCCCACTCGGCGGCGACGGCCGCGGACACCGCCCGCAGCTTCCGGGGCCCGGCCGCGCGGCACGGATCCTCCGGAGGCGGTGTCCGGGTCAAGGCGGTCTGCGACTGCGGCCGCAATGTCCGCGTCGTGCCGTCGGTGCTGGCCCAGGCCCCGATCATGTGCGGCGGCTGCGGCAAGCCGTTCCGCATCCCCGAACCGGTGGGGGCGGCGGCGAGCTGACCGGACGGCTGCTCGTGGCAGCCGTGCTCGGCTCGGTCCGCAGTTGACGACGGCACCCAGTGAGCGCCGGGCGGCGTGACCCACGCCCGGGGGACCCCGGCGCCGGGTGTCTCTTCGGCATGCCCGCACACACGCCCCGGCCCTCCGGCTCAGGACGCCCCGCGAGGTGTGGCACAATGGCTAGCTGTACTCGACAGCCGCACAGGACCCCTCTCTCCTCCGGCTGACGCGTCCATCGGGCCACTCGGGTACCGCAACCCCACGCGGCATCTCGTTGTGCCCAACCACGTCAAATCCAGGAGAACCCACTCCCGTGGCAGTCAAGATCAAGCTGAAGCGTCTGGGCAAGATCCGTTCGCCTCACTACCGCATCGTCGTCGCCGACTCCCGTACCCGCCGTGACGGCCGGGCCATCGAGGAGATCGGCAAGTACCACCCGACGTACAACCCGTCGGTCATCGAGGTCGACGCCGAGCGTGTGGCGTACTGGCTCGGTGTCGGCGCCCAGCCGACCGAGCCCGTGCTCGCCATTCTGAAGAAGACCGGCGACTGGCAGAAGTTCAAGGGCGAGCCCGCCCCGGCGCCGCTGCTCGTGGCCCAGCCCAAGGCCGCCCGTCCGACGTTCGAGGCGCTCGGCGGCGAGGACGAGGGCAAGGGTGAGGCGATCACCCAGAAGAAGAAGGCTGAGAAGAAGGACGAGGCCGCGGCCGAGTCCGCTTCGGCCGAGTCGACCGAGGCCTGAGCATGCTCGAGGAGGCTCTCGAGCACCTCGTGAAGGGCATCGTCGACAACCCTGACGATGTGCAGGTTGCCTCGCGCAACCTGCGCCGCGGGCGAGTGCTCGAGGTCCGGGTCCACCCCGACGACCTCGGCAAGGTGATCGGCCGCAACGGCCGCACCGCACGCGCCCTGCGCACCGTCGTGGGCGCCATCGGCGGCCGCGGTGTCCGCGTCGACCTCGTCGACGTGGACCAAGTCCGCTGAACGCAACGCAGCACCGGCACGGGCCGGGGAGGGCCATGGGCCGTCCCCGGCCCGTGGCCGTTACGACAGGAGATCTTCAGAAGTGCAGCTGGTAGTCGCACGGATCGGCCGCGCCCACGGCATCAAGGGCGATGTCACCGTGGAGGTACGTACCGACGAGCCGGAACTGCGGCTCGCGCCCGGCGCCGTGCTCGCCACCGACCCCGCCGCCACGGGGCCGCTCACCATCGCCACCGGCCGGGTGCACAGCGGCAACCTGCTCCTGCGGTTCGAAGGTGTGAACGACCGCACCGCCGCCGAGGCCCTCCGCAACACCCTCCTGATCGCCGAGGTCGACCCCGACGAGCTCCCCGAGGGCGAGGACGAGTACTACGACCACCAGCTGATGGACCTCGACGTCGTCACCAAGGACGGCGTGGAGGTGGGTCGCATCACCGAGATCTCGCACCTGCCCTCGCAGGACCTGTTCGTCGTGGAGCGTGCCGACGGCACCGAGGTGATGATCCCGTTCGTCGAGGAGATCGTCACCGAGATCGACCTCGAGGAGCAGCGGGCGGTCATCGACCCGCCGCCGGGGCTCATCGACGACAGGGCCGAGATCGCGTCCTCGCGAGACGAGGCATGATGCGGCTCGACGTCGTCACCATCTTCCCCGAGTACCTGGAGCCGCTGAACGTCTCCCTCGTCGGCAAGGCACGCGCGCGTGGACAGCTCGACGTGCACCTGCACGACCTGCGGTCCTGGACGTACGACCGGCACAACACCGTCGACGACACCCCCTACGGCGGCGGCCCCGGCATGGTCATGAAGACCGAACCCTGGGGTGACGCACTGGACGACGTCCTCGCCGACGGCTACGAGTCCGGCTCCGGCGCCCCGGCGCTGATCGTCCCGACCCCCAGCGGCCGCCCCTTCACCCAGAAGCTCGCCGTCGAACTCTCCGAGCGCCCCTGGCTGATCTTCACCCCCGCCCGCTACGAGGGCATCGACCGGCGCGTCATCGACGAGTACGCCACCCGGATACCCGTGTACGAGGTGTCCATCGGCGACTACGTCCTCGCCGGCGGCGAGGCGGCCGTCCTCGTCATCACGGAGGCGGTGGCGCGGCTGCTGCCCGGGGTCCTCGGGAACGCCGAGTCCCACCGCGACGACTCCTTCGCACCCGGCGCGATGGCCAACCTCCTGGAGGGGCCCGTCTACACCAAGCCGCCGGCCTGGCGGGGACGCGAGATCCCGGAGGTGCTGCTCAGCGGCCACCACGGCAGGATCGCCCGCTGGCGCCGGGACGAGGCCCTCAGGCGTACGACGGCCCACCGGCCCGACCTGATCGAGCACTGCGAGCCCGCCGCCTTCGACAAGAAGGACCGCGAGATGCTCTCCATCCTCGGCTGGGCACCGGACCCGGAGGGCGCGCCGCACGGCCGATTTTGGCGCAGGACCGAGGCCGTGGAAGAATAGGCGGCTGTTGTCCGAGGTCCGGCGCGCGCCCCTGCCACAGGGGGACACGACGCCCGCTCCGACCCGGCCGGCGACTCTCTTACCGAAAAACTAATTACCGTTCATGACCTGTGGCATGGGCGAAGAAAGCAGACGACATGTCTCACCTGCTCGACTCCGTCGACTCCGCGTCGCTGCGCAGCGACCTCCCGGCCTTCCGCCCCGGTGACACCGTCAACGTCCACGTCCGCGTCATCGAGGGCAACCGCTCCCGTGTGCAGCAGTTCAAGGGCGTTGTGATCCGCCGCCAGGGCTCCGGCGTGCGCGAGACCTTCACGGTCCGCAAGGTCTCCTTCTCCGTCGGCGTCGAGCGCACCTTCCCGGTGCACACCCCGATCGTCGAGAAGATCGAGCTCGTCACCAAGGGTGACGTGCGCCGCGCCAAGCTGTACTACCTGCGCGAGCTGCGCGGCAAGGCCGCCAAGATCAAGGAGAAGCGCGAGAACTGAGCGCCTCCCGGGGCCCACAGCGGGGCCGGATAGCATCTGGCCCCGATGGACACCGAAGCACAGCACACGGAGCGCGACCGCTCCTCCCACCCAGCCGACTCCGAGGAGACCTCGGACGGTCCGGGTGCGGAGGAACGGTCGCGCTTCGCGTTGGTGTCCCGCATCACCGACCGGCTGCCCGGAGGGCGGATCACCCTGACCGTCCTGGTCTGTCTGGTCTTCCTGTTCGGCCTCGGCGCCTGGGTCATACAGCCCTTTGACATCCCGAGCGGTTCCATGGAACCCGGATTGAGGGTTGGGGACCGCGTGCTCGTAAATAAGTTGGCGTACCGTTTCGGATCGAAACCAGAGCGGGGAGACGTCGTCGTGTTCGACGGCACCGGGTACTTCGGGAGCGCCGACTACGTAAAACGGGTAGTTGGTGTGGGGGGAGACCGTGTGGTCTGCTGCGACAGGGAGGGGAGGCTCGAGGTGAACGGCCGGTCGGTCGACGAGTCGTCGTTTCTGTACCCGGGGAACAGCCCGTCCGACGTCCCCTTCGACGTCGTCGTGCCCACCGGCACGCTGTTCGTGCTCGGCGACCATCGCAGGGACTCCAGCGACTCCCGCGATCATCTGGGCTCGCCCGGCGGCGGCATGATCCCGCTCGGCGCGGTGATCGGCAGGGCCGACTGGGTGATCCGGCCCTCGGCGGACCTCCGGCACCTGTCCCGCCCCGGCGCCTACGGGCGCGTGCCGGGCGCGCCGGGGAAGGCGGACGGCGCCCATGGGTAACCGCGGCAAACCGCGCGACCTGCCGTCCGACCCCGTCGCGCAGAACCTCCTGCCCACCGGCGCACGGCGCACCGCCGCCGCCGGCCCCACCGGCCGCAGCCGCGCCGAGCGACGCAAGCTGCAGCGCAAGGTCAAACGCAAGCGGAGGCGTTCCGCGGTCAAGGAGATACCCCTCCTCGTCGGCGTCGCCGTCCTCATAGCCCTGGTCCTGAAGACCTTCCTGGTGCAGGCCTTCGTGATCCCGTCGGGCTCCATGGAGAACACGATCCAGGTCGGCGACCGCGTCCTGGTGGACAAGTTCACCCCGTGGTTCGGCTCCAAGCCGCAGCGCGGCGACGTCGTCGTCTTCCAGGACCCCGGCGACTGGCTCGCGGGCGAGAAGACGACCAAGAAGAACGACCCGGTCGTCATCAAGCAGGTCAAGGAGGGGCTCACCTGGATCGGCCTGCTGCCCTCCGACAACGACAAGGACCTCATCAAACGGGTCGTCGCGGTCGGCGGGGACACCGTCAGGTGCTGCGACACCCAGGGGCGCGTCACGGTCAACGGGATGCCCCTGAACGAGCCGTACATTCACCCGGGAAACAAACCTTCGGACTTCTCCTTCCAGGTGACCGTGCCCCCGGGCCGGCTGTGGGTCATGGGAGATCACCGGGCCAACTCGGCGGACTCGCGCTACCACCGCACAGAGGCGTACAGCGGTACCGTTTCAGAGAAGTCCGTCGTCGGCCGTGCCATGGTCATCGCCTGGCCCGTCGGGCACTGGACCCGCCTGAGAGAGCCAGACACTTATGCGTCCGTGCCGAGCGGGTCGACCACCGCGCTCGGTCCGTCGCATAGGGTGGCCTCCGCGGATCGATACGGATTGATCCCCCTCCCGACCCCTGCGGAACTCCCGCTCGTTATGGGAGTGGTGGGCCTGCGCCGGCTGAGGCGCCGGCGGTGGTACGGAGTGAGGAGTGGATGTGGGGGATTTGGCGGTCGGCGCACGGTCCGGACACGAGGGTCCAGAAGAGAGGCCGCAGCGCCCCGACGACTCGGCCGCCCCGGCCGCGGACGACCTCCCCGGCTCCGGCAGTGACCCCTCGAGCAGTGGTGGCGGCGCACACGGCAGCGACGGACAGACCCCCCGCGCACCGAAGCAGCGCTCCTTCTGGAAGGAACTCCCGCTCCTCATCGGTATCGCGCTGGTCCTCGCGCTGCTGATCAAGACGTTCCTGGTGCAGGCGTTCTCGATTCCCTCGGACTCGATGCAGAACACCCTTCAGCAGGGCGACCGCGTCCTCGTGGACAAGCTGACCCCGTGGTTCGGCTCCGAGCCCTCGCGCGGCGAGGTCGTCGTCTTCCACGACCCGGACAACTGGCTGGCGGGCGAGCCCACGGCCAGCCCGAACGCCCTCCAGACGGTCCTGAGCTGGATCGGTCTGATGCCGTCCGCGGAGGAGAAGGACCTCATCAAGCGGGTCATCGGTGTCGCGGGTGACACGATCGAATGCCGCAACACCGGGCCCCTGCTGGTCAACGGCAAGGCGCTCAACGAGCCTTATGTGTACCCGGGCAACACCCCCTGCAGCGTGGACGACCAGGGCGGCCAGTTCAAGGTCACGGTTCCCCCGGGCAAAATCTGGGTCATGGGCGACCACCGCCAGAACTCGCTGGACTCCCGCTACCACCAGCAGGACAGGTACCAGGGCTTCGTGCCGGTGGGGAACGTGGTGGGCCGCGCGATCGTGGTCGCCTGGCCGCCCACCCGCTGGAACACGCTGCCGGTCCCGGACACCTTCGACCAGGGGCTCGGCTCGACGGCTCCCGCCGCCCTGGGCCTGACGGGCGCGGTCCCGCTGGTCCTGTGGCGTCGACGCCGCATCACCGCGCGGCTTACCGCCGGAAACTCTCGGGTTCCCGGCAGCGGTACCGCCGGGTAGGGTGCCGTCCCAGATCGCCGATCTTCCGCGGGCCCCGGACGGCCGCGGGGTCGAATCTCCGAACTGGGGAGCACTGGGATGAGCGGGACTGGTCGTACGGGAGAGGGCCGCGGACGGCTCGGCAGCACGCTGTCGGGGCTGGCCGTGGCCCTCGGCTGTGTGCTCTTCGTCGGCGGGTTCGCCTGGGGCGCCGTCGTCTACAAGCCCTACACCGTGCCCACCGACTCCATGACGCCCACCATCGCCGCCGGTGACCGGGTCCTCGCCCAGCGCGTGGACGCCGCGGACATCAAACGCGGTGACGTCGTCGTCTTCCGGGAGAAGACCTGGGGCAACATGCCCATCGTCAAGCGGGTCGTGGCGGTCGGCGGCGACACCGTCGCCTGCTGCACCGACGGCAAGCTCACCGTCGACGGCAAGGAGATTCACGAGACATACCTGGCCAAGGGACAGGTCGCCGAGCTCAAGCAGATCCCCACGATCACGGTCCCGAAGGACCGGCTGTTCCTCCTCGGCGACGAACGCAGGGGCTCGCTGGACTCCACGGCCCACCTGACGGAGGCCTTCAGCGGCACGGTGTCGCGCGGCTCCGTGGACGCCCGGGTGGACGCCGTGGCGTGGCCCATGAACGGCATGCTCGCCCGCCCGACGGGCTTCGAGGAACTCGGCCCGATCTCCTCGCCGGGGCCGTTGCGGCTGATCCTCGGCGCGATCGTGGCGGGCGCGGTCCTGGTGATGGCGGGCGGGGCCTACGGGCCGATCGCCCAGCGCGCGGCCCGCAGGCGGGGCAACGCCGTACGGACGGAGCCGGCCGGTGCCCGCTGAGGCGCCGTCCTCCCTCCCCGGCCCGGACGAGCGGAAGGAGCCGTACGGCTACGAGGGCGGGACGGGGCAGTGGGACGAGGCCCGGTCGCGGAAGGTGGCCCGGGTGGTGCTCCTGGACCCCAGGGACCGCATCCTGCTGCTCCACGGGCACGAGCCGGACGACCCGGCCGACGACTGGTGGTTCACGCCCGGAGGCGGCGTGGAGGGCGACGAGAGCCGTGAGCAGGCGGCGCTGCGCGAGCTGGCCGAGGAGACCGGCATCACGGATGTCGAGCTCGGCCCGGTGCTGTGGCAGCGCAGGTGCTCCTTCCCGTTCGCGGGCCGCCGCTGGAACCAGGACGAGTGGTACTACCTGGCTCGTACGACCCAGACCGTCACGGCCGCGCAGGCCCTGACCGAGCTGGAAAGGCGCAGCGTCGCCGGAGCGCGGTGGTGGACGTGCCGGGAACTGGTCGAGTCGCATGAGACGGTGTATCCGACGAGACTCGCCGAGCTGCTCCGCAGGCTGCTCGACGAAGGTCCCCCGGCCGGTCCAGAAGTCCTTGACACCGAAATCGTCTAGGGGCTCACGGGACTGGCGCACAATGGTGGGACCGCACGGCTGAAGGGGAACATGCCATGAGCGCCGAGGACCTCGAGAAGTACGAGACCGAGATGGAGCTGAAGCTCTACCGGGAGTACCGCGATGTCGTCGGTCTGTTCAAATTCGTGATCGAGACCGAGCGGCGCTTCTACCTCACCAACGACTACGAGATGCAGGTGCACTCGGTTCAGGGCGAGGTGTTTTTCGAGGTGTCCATGGCCGACGCCTGGGTCTGGGACATGTACCGGCCCGCACGCTTCGTGAAGCAGGTACGCGTCCTCACGTTCAAGGACGTGAACATCGAGGAGCTGAACAAGACCGATCTGGAACTGCCCGGCGGATGAGCGACGGCACCTCCTCACCCGCCCGGGTGACAGAGTTGTCCACAACCGCCGCCCTGTCCACCAAGATCCACAGTGGGAAGCCTGATGCGTGACGGTTGGCGCCGGAGGTGGTGCCGACATGAACACACAACAGGCACGCAGTGCCCTGGGCAGGTACGGAGAGGAACTGGCCGCCCGGCGACTGTCCGCGGCCGGCATGACGGTCCTGGAGCGCAACTGGCGCTGCGGCCGCACCGGTGAGATCGACATCGTCGCCAGGGACGGCGACGTGCTGGTGGTCTGCGAGGTGAAGACCCGCCGGGGCGGCTCCTTCGAGCACCCCATGGCCGCCGTCACCCCCGCGAAGGCGGACCGCCTGCGCGAGCTCGCCGAACGCTGGATCCAGGGCCACGGCGGCGCACCACCGGGCGGGGTCCGCGTCGACGTCGTCGGTGTCATGCTGCCCGACCGCGGCGCCGCCGTGGTCGAGCACGCACGGGGGGTGGGGTGATGGGCTTCGCGCGCACCTGCTCCGTGGCGCTGGTCGGCGTCGAGGGCGTCGTGGTCGAGGTCCAGGCCGACCTCGAACCCGGCGTCGCGGCCTTCACCCTCGTGGGCCTCCCCGACAAGAGCCTCACAGAGAGCCGGGACCGGGTCCGGGCGGCCGTGGTGAACTCCGGCGCCACCTGGCCGTCCAAGAAACTCACCGTGGGCCTCAGCCCCGCGTCCGTACCGAAGGCCGGCAGCGGATTCGACCTGTCAAGTAATGGACTAGGACTCTTTTAAACCGTAAAATTCCAATATGCAGAATGAGGGGCAAATCGGCATACGTCACCATGCTGTGATCTACTGCCGGATCTCCGACGATAGAGAAGGGCGACGGGAAGGCGTCGACCGACAGGAAAAGGCGTGCCGCCAGCGTGCTGCCCGACTCGGCTGGGACGTAGTTGAAGTCCTCATCGACAACGACATCTCGGCGTACTCGGGAAAGAGGCGTCCCCAGTACGAGCGGATGCTCGACATGCTCCGTGGTGGCCACGCCGATGCCGTTCTCGCTCTCACCTCCCGCCGGCTCCAGCGCAACTGGCGCGATGCCTTCGACTTCCTTGACCTGGTGGAACAGAAATGCATCGCCGTCGAACTGGTGAAGTCCGGCACCGTGAACCTGTCGACCGCCGACGGGCGCCGTGAAGCCCGTCGCAAGGCTGTGGACGACCAGCATGAGTCCGAGGAGATTGGCGAGCGGGTCCGTGACGCCAAGGCCGAAGCTGTCGCCCAGGGCGTCTACCGCGGCGGTCCGCGCCCCTTCGGGTACGAGGCTGACGGTGTCACCATCTGCGAGGATGAGGCGCGCTGGATCCGCTACGCCACCAAGGCGGTCATCGACGGTGAGTCCCTGCGATCGATCTGCCGCACCCTGGCCCATCAGGGCGTCCGTACGGTGCCGCGCCGCAAGCGCCTGCCGGACGGAACACGCACCGAGCCTGTCGACCGCGAGTGGAGGCCCGAGGAACTGCGGAAGATGCTGCTGCGGGCCCGCAACGCTGGGCTCCTGGAGGTCACAGTCAAGGACAAGGACGGCAAGAAGCGCTCCGAGATAGTCGGCCCCGCCGTGTGGCTGCCAGCCCTGGACGGAGACCGGGACAGGGCCGAGGAGATGTGGCGTGCGTGCAAGACCGTTCTAGAGAATCCTGCCCGCCGCACGACGACCGGCAACGGCCGTGTATGGCTCCTCAGCGGCTTGGCACGGTGCTGGTGCGGTTCCACGGTGCGCTGCTCTACAACGGGCGTAGGCGGGCGCAAGAAGGCCTTGGAAAGCGGCAAGACGCACCGTCCCGCCTACCGGTGCCGGGCGATCCCCAGTCACGTCATCCGCGACACAAACGCGCTCAACCAGTACATCGAAGATCGAGCTATCGAGCGGCTTTCCCGACCTGACGCCGCAGAACTGCACCTGCAACCGGTCCCTGGCACTGATCCGCCCGAAGACCTAGCGGCAGAAGCCCAGAGACTCCGGGTCAAGCTGGACGGCATCGCCGCGGACTACAGCCAGGACCTCATCACCCGAGAGCAAATGCTCACTCTCACCGCGGTGACACGAGAGCAACTGAACACGGTCACTACCAAGGTGGCCAGCAGGGCATCGACCTCCGTCCTCGCTTCGCTGCCGCTGGGCGACCCTGAGGCTGTCGCGGAGCTGTGGCCGACGCTACACCTGGACCGGCGTCGGCAGGTGGTCGATGCCCTGATGACCATCACAATCGGGCGGGCTCGAAGAGGGCGGCCACCGGGTTACCGGCCGGGGATTGATAAGTCGTACTTCGACGCTGACTCGATCACTATTGAGTGGAAGCCTGCATCATGATGGCGATAACAATGGTGTCCACTGCGCAAGCCCTCCACAGCGTCTAGCGGCAGTACCGGGAGACGGGGATGGGAGGGTGGCTTTCCTTGCGACGCCAGTACGGCGCTCCGATCGTACGCTTATTGAGGATGAGCCTCATTGGAAAGCTGTAATGCGTGCTCTCCATGTCGTCGTGGTGTTGCACCCGTCGATGAATTAGAATTGGGTCATGGAGAATTGCGTCGACGACCCTGCATTAATATCTACCCTAGAAAATCCTCTCTGTATCGCCCTAAAACCCCGGATTCAGGGGTCTACCAGTGTGGGCGTTGACGCCTCTAACCTGCCTCTGGTGGAGCTTGGTGCCGTTTTGTGTTCCGGGACCGTTGGCCAGCTTGGGCATGTCGATGAACTCACGGTCAATGTGGAGCAGTTGACTCCGACGCGGGCCAGGTTGTGAACGCCCAGCAGCGGCCGCAGTCCTATGCGGACATACGAATCCGGAGAGCTGAGCAAGCCGGTGACCTTGCAGGGGCTGACTACTGGCGCCGGGTGAAGGCGGACGTGGATCAGTCGCCACCGTTGGGGCCGCGACAGAAGGCCTTGCTGAGGTCTCTGTTATCAGGGCCAGGGGAAGTTGAGCCCGGAGTCGCCTGACGCCGGGAAGCCGCTGTCCCATAGCCAGCATCCGGCGAAGTAGAAGCTGACGTTCGTCTCAGGCAAGCGGGTGTGGCCCTGTGTACTGCGTCACCCGGCCTCTGCGGTCGGCGTAACTTGGTTTACCAGACTGTGGTCCGGGGCCGTGTGCTGAGCTGGTCGACGCCCTGTGAGACGCCGCAAAGACGACGTTTGTGGGACCTCTGCCGCTTCGGACTGGCATGCTCGTCTCGAAGGGGGAGCAGTGACTAGAAGGAAGAGGCCCGTTCAAGGGCCCGTGGCATACAACCTGCTGTCGCGCCTTGAGACCAGTGCTGTCCTAGCGGCGGCGCCGTTCCTCGCAGCGATTGGCACACACTTTGGTAATCGGCTGGCTGGCAGGCTGGATGACGCAACACGTACGGCAGTGCGCCGTTTCCTGAGGCGCCAAGCTCGGCAGCAAACTCGTGGCGAGATCCGCCATATCGAACTGAGAACGGAACAGGGGTGGCGGATCACTTTTCCGCCCAGCTTGCCTGCCGAGGCGCTGGGCCAACTGCCGGACCTTTGCGCGGCGGACCCTCCGCAAAGTGACATCAGGTTCGTGATGAGTTGGAGAACTGAGGGATGGACGTGCTTCGTGGCCCGCGATGGTGAGTTCGTGTCCTATCGGTGGGAAGGGGATGAGAAACGCTGGACTTCTGCGCCGCTCAGTTGAGCAGGAAGCTACCAAACCGGGTCCCGTGCGGCGACGCCAGTATCGGAGCGCCCAACCGAGGCGAGTGCTCGCGCTGATCAGTCAGGCGAAGAGGATCGCGTACTCCTTCCCGTAACGACCTCGGACGCCCCTGATGCGGAAACCTCCCTGGTGGCGCTGAACCGTCTTAAGCGTCTTAGATCTATAACCGGGGTAGTCCGGCCCTTCTTCATGCTCACCGTACGACCGGCCTTCACGGTAGACGGAACTGAACTCGGCTCGGTAGATGGAGCGCGCGTCAGGGTCGATGATGTGCACACCCTGTCCTGTGCGGTTAACCACCCATAGCATCTCCTGGGGAACCTTCACCTCGGTGCGTCCTGGCTCAGCGACGAGCAAGGCGCTTGCGCGGTGGCTCGTAAAAATCCATGCCGTGGCGTCGTAGCCGATGGCCTTGTCTAGTCTGCAGCGGGCCTTCATGGTGTCGACTTGGATCCGGGAATCCGATGGTGTCCCGCCGAGTGGTGTAGCAGCGATCTCCGCATAGCCCCTGGTCATGGGGCGGCCATCGCGCAACTCTCCGAGTAGCGAAGCTCGTTG